>JANPPN010000062.1:0-6954 GCA_031428535.1 Bdellovibrio sp.
AGGATCTTCAATATGAAAATTACGAAATTCTTCCATAACCCAATCTGAATTGCTTTCTTGAATATTCATCCGTGACCCCAAGAAGACTTATCTAACCAGATTTTTGCTGTAAAATAAAGAAAACTTGTGGGTAAAAGTCAGCATTGAGTCGTACGTAGTTCTTCGCGATCAAAAGTGCCTTTGCGCCAACCACAACCCTGGTAAACGGCCGATGTTTCCAAAGCCCAGGGGTACCGGTCATGATATTTCCAATCTTTCCAAGTTCCTGCGCAATTTGTCCTGCGACCACCCTGAAAAAATGCTGCCCGAGAGATCTTTTTGCCAGCCGGATAAGTGCATGAATGTGATCGTCACATATTGCGAGTTGCTCAATTTTAATAAAAAATCTCTTCGAAAATTTTTTAATCGTCCTTTGACAAATTTGAAAAACGACCGGAGAACGCAGTCCTTTTCGAAGCTTGGACTTGTCGGCCTTGAAAACAAGATGAACTGCTAATTTTGTTGAAAGTGGCCGCGCCCCTCTTCCCGAGCGTAGGTTCCGCAACGCTCCACCATACACATACCTGTTCTTCGCAACTGCCTTATAAAATGTAAATTGGTGACCCATACTCTTCTCCCTTTTCCAGAGAGATGTAGCAAAGCTAGGGCTCAGGTCAGACTCGAATATTAAAATCTAAGGTCCGGAATTCGTTTACTGAGAGTCAGCTTTCGCCCGGAGCTTTGGCTTTGATTTCAAGAGCATGCAGCCCAGACTTGAATTCAGATTTTAGGAGATCCATCACCATTCGTTGGCGGTCAATACGTGACTGCCCGGTAAACGCATCACTGATTATCGTCAGTTTATAGTGGGTTTCGCCGGTAAAGCCTGCAGAGCCAAGATGCTCAACATGGCCTGCATGCTTATGGCTGTCATTCTTTAGTTCGAGCTGAATTGGCTTCAAAGCCTGCATCGCAACTGTTATACGTTCATCGCGAGTATTCATAATTTATTTCTGAATTTTTTTAACAAGCGTTTCAACCTGAGCTTTAGCAATCTCAAGACCCATTTTTGCAATTGAAAAAACCCCTTTTTCATCGAGCTTCTTTTCGACTTCTTTGGCTTTTTGCAAAGTCTGAGAGGCCACAATCCCTGCTACCGGATGCCCGATTCCCAGATCGGTAAAGTCACCCTCGTTTTTCCAGTCGGTCGCTACTTTTTCAGCGACATCGAAAGCTTTTGGCGCCTTCGCCCGTAAAAGATCGCTATAAGGAAACTCAATTGTAACTTTTTCTTTCGGTTTAACTTCGTAATCGTCGTTATTCTCGCCATTATTTTCATTTTCTTGAATCATTTCAACCTCTATGCGAATATCCTAGCATGATAAAAATTGTAGAGGAAAATAAATTTTTTATAGTATTGAATAAACCCGAAGGCTACAGCGTTCACAACCAAAGTCCGTCTGTGGTGGAGTATCTGAAAAAAGCCAGTAAAGCCGTGCATTTTGTTAACCGCCTCGACCAGGAAACTTCGGGGCTGATGATCGTTGCCAAAAAACCCGAATACCATGAATTACTGGCCGAATCTCTTGAAAACGGGCAGAAGTTTTACCGCGCATTACTTCGTGGCGCCTGGGACAAACCCGCTAAGGAAGTTATGTGGGCGTGGGCGATTTCGGATAAAGCCGAAGGCCGTCAGAACCCGAAAGGCATCAGTGCCGACCGGCAGGACGCGCAGACGAAAGTGGAAGTTGTGCGAACAAATAAATTTTTTACCGAAGTGTACATTGAACTATTGACCGGTCGTCAGCATCAGATCCGAAAACACGCGGCCATTGCCAAACATGCCATTGTTGGTGATTCCAGATATTCCGATAAAAAATACAACGACAATATTGCAAAGCTCTACAATTTAAAACGAATGCATCTACACGCTGAAAAACTGGAATTCGATTTTGAAAACAAAAGTTATTCTTTTGAAACCAAGTATTCTTTGAGCGAATTTTTCAAAGACTAGACCGTCTTATCGCCGAGTTTTTTGAGAAAATTAGTTACCAGGCTATCTCGAGCTTCGCCCGAAACCGGGCGAGCCCCATGTTCATAGTTATCATAGAGATTTTTTGAACAATCGGATAAAAACCGCGAAGCAAACACCGGCTTGATCTGCCCCATCTTTTTCCGCTGCCGGCAATAGGTTAACACCAGATTCTGCTGGGCACGGGTAATGCCAACGTAAAAAAGCCTTCGCTCTTCATCGATGTCGCCACCCAGGCGTTTATGCGGCAATAGGTCTTCTTCTATCCCGACCAATATGACCACCGGAAACTCAAGTCCTTTAGATGCATGAATTGTCATAAGCTGAACCTGATTTTTTGCAGTGTCTTCATTGGTGTCGTCGCGCAACATCATCGCATCGATGAAATCTTTAAGTACAGCCACCGTAGGCTGTCGCTTGTTAACAAAAGACTCAATAATCCGCCCGACTATTTCCACCACTTGCCATTTTTTTTCAAAAACATTGCCTTCCGGCGATTGCTGCGAAAGGAAGTCGCGATAGCCGCTCTCGCGAACCAGAAAAATAAAGCGTTCTGAAATTGTTTTTCCCGCAGTTTCATCCTCAAGCAAACGCTGCGGAAAAACCCAGAGCCATTTTAAAAGTTCCTCGATGGCTTCGCCGGTTTTAGCCGGCACCCCGGCCTCATTCCACTTCTGGCAGGCCGTCTGAAAATCACATTCGTTTTTTTCTGCATACTCGGATAGCCGGTCGAGCGTTGTTTCGCCGATGCCACGCGGAGGCGTGTTAATGATCCGCCGAAGGCTGACTTCATCAGGCCAGATCGCCTGTTTAAGGTACGCCAGCCAGTCTTTGGCTTCTTTACGGTCGAAAATTGAGATACCGCCCGAAATCGCATAGGGAATCTGCGCCCGTCTGAAGGCCGACTCAATAAATCCACCTTGAGTGTTAGATCTGTAAAGGATGGCCAGATCCGAAAACTGCAAGTTCTGGGTTCTGAAATTCTGAACTTCGCGCACGACGAAATCAGCTTCTTCATCCTCATTTTCCAGAACAAAAACTTCGGGCTTAAGGCCTGAATGATCGTTTTTCGTCGATTTGAGAATTTTACCGTGCCGTTTGGCATTTTTAGAAATCACTTCGTTACCAAGATCCAGGATTGTTGAAACGGAACGGTAATTCCGTTCAAGCTTGACCACTTCGCATTTTTCAAAACTATAGGGAAAATTTAAGATATTGCTGATCTCAGCTCCGCGCCAGCCATAAATCGACTGATCATCATCGCCAACCACGGTTAAATTTTTATGAGAGTCCGACAGCGCATTGATGAGCTTCATCTGTTCTAGATTTGTATCCTGAAACTCATCCACCATAATCTGCGAAAAATGATTCTGCACGCCTTCCAGCACTTCAGGATGGGCTTTAAAAAGGCGCAGCGGCTCTAACAAAAGGCCTTCAAAATCGGTAACGCCGAGGGATTTTAATTTTTTTTCATACTTGGGCGCCAGCACTTCGGCGAGTTCATGATACTCTTCAAGAATTCCGACCGGCGGTCTTTTTCCGGCACGGATAAGATTAATCAGATTGGAAAGTTTATCTGCATCGAATTTTTCTTTTGTCGAGTTTTTTACTTCTTTCAGCAGCTCTTTGATTAAGGAAGAAGTGTCGTTCTGATCAAGCACCCCGAAACTTGCAGATAATCCGATCCGCTTGTAATTTTTCCGCAAAAGCTGAAGGCCGAACGAGTGAAATGTACCCGCCCAGAGCCCTTTCGATTTCGGTCCGATTTTTAATTGCACCCGGTGCTTAAGCTCTTTAGCCGCTTTGTTCGTAAAAGTAAGCACGCAAATTTGCGAGGCCTTGGCGACACCGTCTTCGATTAAACGACCGGTTCTCGAAACCAATACAGTCGTTTTACCAGAGCCTGCGCCGGCAAGAATAAGCAATGACCCGTAATTATGGGCCACAGCGGAACACTGTTCGGGATTTAAACCTTTATACCAATCCATTGAATAAAATTCGTAAAATTATTTACGTTTTATTGTGCATGAGAGTTTTTAATTCATCCTGGAACATAACATCCATGCGATCAATTAAAACAGTCTTTACAAAACCGGGACCAAATTTCGGATGATCGATTTTCTGGTCGATTGTGTATTTTGTGCGGATGCTGAACGGAACGCCGGTTTCGGTGCCACGGTTCATCATAAGCTGATTATACTCATCTGCGTGTGAAGACCGGCGTCCGCCGCCGACTTTCTTAACGCCTTTTTTCACCGGCGCTTTTCGGGCCGTTCCGGGTTTAGGCAAAGAATAGGTTTTTTTACTGTGACAGACTTCGCATTCAATTTTTGCAGAAGTTTCTGTTTTGTGGCTGTGAACTTTGTGGTAACGATCGGCATTGCACTTTTTGCAGAAAGTGAAAAAAGATTTTGCAACCGGCGGTAACGAAATGTCTGTCATAAAACTATCCTTGTTTGAGTTTGTAAATTGTTAAGGGATCTCTTAAACCTTTGTGCGCGATCTCACCTGCGCTCAGATAAAAGGGGCCTTCGTTATTTTGTATTTTATTTTGAATTTTAATCATCGACTCAACATTGCTCGGCTCAACAGTTTCAGAGGTCGGGCCGTAGTTTTCAAGGAACGCCAGATCGGTTTCGCGAGTAAAGAATTTTTCCCAGCAGTCGGTATTAACTTCACAGCGATACGTCATTGTTTGAGCGTGCGTGTGCAACGGCGCATATGCTCCGATAATCTCGAGGTGCCCGTAATGCGAATGTAACTTTAAAGAGGGGCTGCCCCATTGGGTCATGCCAGAACACTGATTGACGTTGGCATACCATAAAGCAAAGGCCTTTGTTAAAAAACCCATGCCGTAAAACTGTTCCTCTTTCGGCAACAGCGAATTAACCGAACAGAGATCGTAGGCAACCCATTCACCTTTGTGCATTGTGGGAATAATAATGAATAATGATAAAGGGCACCATTCGTTGTCTTCAGAGTAATTCAGAAGTTCCAGAATCTTCTTAGGTATGTTTTTTGTGCGTCCTGCAAAGCCCGCAACAAACCCCGGCATCGCGGCACAGTCATAAAACACCCAACGTGGAATGGCGAGATCCTGTTTGCCGAATGACTTCCATTCGATCTGATAAATCGCTTCCGCAAACGGCAGTTCCTTCAGGTCGAGCGGGTTTTTCAAAATCGGATCAAACTGAAACCAGTCCAATTTGTGACGGGTGCCCGGCTGAACAATTTTATTTTCAGGCCGGACGAAAACATAGGGCCGGATATCGCCCGTGTGCATCCATTCTGATTTTAATAAAAGCGGGTTAATCGAAGCCAACATCAGCCGAGCGGTCCAATCATGGTTTCGGGCTTAACAAATTCATCAAATTTTTCGGCGGTTAGCAACCCGGATTTGACGGCTTCTTCTTTTAGAGTGGTTCCGTTTTTGTGAGCGGTTTTTGCAATTTTTGCAGAATTATCATAACCGATATGTGGATTGAGCGCCGTAACAAGCATCAATGAGTTGTCGAGATGTTTTTTAATCTGTTTGGTGTTGGCTGTAATACCCTCAACACAGTTATCTGTGAAACTTTCACACGCATCAGAAATCAATCGCACCGAATTCAGACAATTAAAGACAATAACCGGTTTAAAAACATTCAATTCAAAATGCCCACTGGCACCACCGATATTAACCGCAACGTCATTACCAAGCACCTGCGCACACACCATTGTCATGGCCTCACTTTGAGTGGGGTTGACTTTTCCGGGCATGATCGAAGAACCGGGTTCGTTTTCGGGTAAATTAATTTCGGCAATTCCGCAACGGGGTCCGCTACCGAGCAATCGAATATCATTGGCAATTTTCATTAACGAAACGGCAATTGTCTTGAGTGCGCCGTGCACTTCAACCAAGGCATCGTGCGAAGCCAGTGCCTCAAACTTATTCGGTGCCGTCACAAATGGAATATTTGTTTCTTTTGCAATAGCGGCAGCCGCTTTAACGGCAAAGTCTTTATGGGTATTAAGTCCGGTACCAACAGCGGTTCCACCCAGTGCAAGCTCATGCAGATGCGGCAAGGTATTTTTAATGCGAACCAAAGAATTTTTCAATTGCGTTGAATAGCCCGAGAACTCCTGCCCCAAAGTCAGCGGGGTTGCATCCATCAGATGCGTTCTTCCGATTTTAACAATTGGTCGAAATTCGACCGACTTGGCTTCAAGCGCCTTTTGTAATTTTTCAAGCATCGGAATCAGGCGCGTGTGAATGCGTTCCGCAACCGAAATATGCATCGCGGTCGGAAACGTGTCATTAGAACTTTGGCCCTTATTCACGTCATCGTTCGGATGAATCTCTTTATTCGGAAGAGTCAGATTCTGCATCGTCATTGCACGGTTGGCGATAACTTCGTTGGCATTCATGTTCGATTGCGTACCCGAGCCTGTTTGCCAGACAACAAGCGGAAAATGAGAATCAAGAACGCCGCTGATAACCTCATCGGCCGCCCGAACGATAAATTCGGATTTTTTCTTATCGAGCAGACCCAACTCGGTGTTTGTCATCGCCGCACATTTTTTAAGAACGCCGAAGGCTTTGATCATCTCGCGCGGAAATCGGTCGCCGCCGATTTTAAAATTTTCAGTGGACCTTTGAGTTTGTGCGCCCCACAGAGCGTGCGCCGGAACTTTTACGTCACCCATCGTATCTTTTTCAATTCTAAAATCCTGAGACATTTAGCCTACCTCAAATTCTTAATACTTTTTTCACCACGAACAACTTGGCCGACACTGGCCTGATCTGTTGGATAAATGACAAGCTCGCTGATATTAACATGAGCGGGCTGACTCAAACACCACAAAATAGCGTTCGCGATATCCTTAGCTGATAGCGGCATCATCTCACTGTAAACAGCATCCGCTTTCTGCTGATTTCCTAAGCGAACTGTTGAAAATTCGGT
>JANPPN010000063.1:0-6581 GCA_031428535.1 Bdellovibrio sp.
AGAAAAAAGAAGGGGAAAAAAACTGCGCTTGACAACCATAGTGTACCAGTGGAAATTGCAAAACAATAACCACTGCTCATGACTTTACAGGTGGTACACTATGACGGAAATCGCCTGGTACACTTCAAGGAAATTCGACAACAGAACCGTAAAACACATTTTTTAGCGATTGCGGCGGGCGAAAACGCGCTTGGTATAGCGTTTTTACAGGCAAGGGATATAAAAATGGTGATCTTATTAGCTTGTGCCATCCGACATTTTGTTTTCTGGCCGCCTCGGTTGACCGTTGAAATAATATCTCAAGCTGCTTTGCTAGCCCAGCACTGTTTCCAGTCGCTTCTGATGAATACGATACTGACTGATCCTGTATAATGCGAAAGATATCTATCACGCGCCACGACCCCTAACGTAATCTAGATACTGTCTTACAGAGAATAAGTCCTCATACGACTTTGCGATTAAAGCAATCGGAGCTTCGCCAAAACCGGGGTGCGCTGTATTTAACCATTCCAATTGTTTCGCTGAACTAGAAAACATTGCATGGAGGCTCCTTTGTATACTTAGCAAGGCGACTAATGCCTCGACATCGGCACCAAGCCCCCCGTTACCAATAGGAATGTTTTCTTCATCCACCCAGTTCCTAACTTTGGTTTTAGAAATTTTCAAAATAGATGCAATTTTGTCATTACTGAAATTCCATTCACTCTTTAAGAACTTAAGAGCCGCAGCAAGTGCCTCAGAAGCAAGAACAGGGTCAAAATCTTCATTAGGAAAAATGTATTCTCCCGTAATAGCCGTTCTCAATTCACCCATAATTCACCTCTCTATTAATATCGGTCAAAATTGATCCAAAGTATATATATATTTTATGATTTTAATTATATGAAATAATATCAGTATGTTAGTTGTGGTCGAAAATGATCAATTGTCTATATTTGATTATCTTAATGCTTCGGCTGCTCTAGATGATCTCACAGCTGTTTGGTTTTGTGATACCTACTTTGATTTCTCTAGCCTGCTCAATAGCCATCCGTAACTAAGGCTATCCGTGCCGATTTTAAGTCGACGAAATCCGGTGAGGATCGGTTTTCGGAACTACCAGTGTTCGTAAATTGCGGTGCTTCGAGAGTTAAAATTGCAATCTCCCGGCTATGAGTTCGTTTTATCTTGGACTGTACTATTCATAAATTCAGACGGGATGCGAAATTACAGATTGGAAAGGGTTAAGGTTTATGACTTCAAATCAAAATAAAGCAGGAGGCAAACCCACTTTACAAGTGTACCACGATGTGGTACGATCTGATAAGCGATTTGTGTGGGATTCTGATAAAAAAAAGACAAACATCAGAAAGCACAGGGTTTCCTTTGAAGATGCAGAGGAGGCTCTTAATTGTGGCTTGGTTGTCGTTTTGAAAGAAGCACATCAAAAAGGCGAAGAAAGATTTGTTTACATCGGACTATCTAAAAAGCTGAATGTTCTTGTTGTGGTAGTGGCCTATCCTGATGAAGATGTGACTCGAATAATATCAGCCCGTAAGGCTAATGAAAGGGAAAGGAAATTTTATGAAGCGCAACTATGACTTTTCAAAAGGTGCTGTGATTAAAGGTAAAATTAAATCAAAGGCCCAGGTCGAAGAAGCTATAAAAAGCGCTCAAAAGACTTTAACTTCAATCAGATTAGATCAAGATGTTGTTGAGGCTGCCAAGAAACAGGCTGAAGCCGAGGGCGTTGGTTACTTAACATGGCTTAACATCAGATTAAGAGAAGTGGTTTTGGGTGAAGAGGGTTTGCAAGAGCGGGTTAAGAAACTTGAAAAGGCGGTTTTCAAGAAACGAGTTGTTTAACATCTCCGATGAAATCGGTCACTGATGGAACTTTTAGAAAAAATTGGAGTTTGCTGCTTCGTGCCGACGTCAAAGATCGGGATGAAGAACCTTTAAAGCCCGTTTTACGATCTGCTGGGTACCCGAATTTACAAGAGACTTATGAAAAAACAGGCCATGAGTGTTGGTGGTGTCATTCGATGGAGCGAACCTGTCAATGTTGAACTGGAAAACCATAACTGAAGAAGTCAAGTAGAGTCATCCGAACCTAATGCGTGAAAAAAATCTTACGGAATTTTACCGGCTTCTTGTTAAATCGCGGTAGTCATCTATGGGACTGTTGGGGGGCGCTTATGATTTTCCCATCCCACAGGTCGGCTAAGAATTTTTTCCAAGGTAGGCAGATAATATTTGCATGGATACGTTCATTCGGATCATTTGAAATAAGATAATATTTTTTAAACTTATTTTCATCGATCAGGGCGCGAAGCCCTTTAAAGTTTTCATTTTTTAATTTATTTGTTGCTTTGACTTCTATAGCCACTTGATTGTCGATGACAAAGTCTACCTCAAACTGACTTGTTGATCTCCAGAATTGCAGGCGATATTTATTTTTTAATTGATAAGATAAATAAGCCCTTAGCTCCATCGCAATAAAGTGTTCAAATGATTTTCCCCAGAGGTCAGATTTTTCGCTAAAATCTCTTGTGTTTGTCAGCGTATTTTTTACCCCTGTATCAAAAAAATAAAACTTTCCTGTTTGAATAGGTTTTCGTTGTATGGACTTAATCCAGGGCTCGACCATAAATCCCACGAGAGTATCCTCGAGTATAGAATAGTACTCTTTTATGGTTTTGGAGCTAACCCCGGTTTCATTTGATATAGAAGTGAAGTTAAGCAATTCACCAGAAGTGGAAGCCGCCAATTGTAAGAACTGAGAAAATGCCGGTATTTTTTTAACAAGACCTTCAGCCTGAATTTCTTCCTTTAAGTAAGTGTTGACGTAGGCATCAAGGAATTCTTCTGGCTCTTCAGAGAAATAACTCATAGGTAGCCCACCGTATTTTAAATATTTATTCAGATCAAACTGTTTAAGCTCTCGCCATGTCAATGGGAAGAGTTCTCTTTTCAGGGCTCGGCCGGCGAGCAGATTTACGCCTCCAGATTTAAGCTTTCTTGCGCTACTTCCCGTTAATACAAATCGAATTTGATGCTCTTCAATCAATAGATGAACTATATTTAACAATTCCGGCAAACGTTGAACCTCGTCAATAACAACCTTTTTTGCCTTCTGAGCTAAAATAATTTCTTTAAGAAGCGAGGGATTTGCCTGAAGTTGAAAATACAAGCTTGAATCCAATAAATTAATACTGAAGACTTTGTCTGACAGCTCCTTTCTTAATAAGAAAGACTTTCCAGTGCCTCTTGGTCCGAAAAGAAAAAACGAATTTTTTTTTAATACCTCATTTGGCTGAAGTATTCTATGTACATATTTTTCCATTAAATCCAACCTACTACTTCAGTTTATCATGATAAACTGAAGTGTCAAGTCATATTAAAAAGTTGTATTTTGTTAATTTAAGCTGCTTCCTCATACTGCTGCTATCCGTTGGCCATTCTCACTTCTCAACAAAAGGCAATGTAATGCTGACGGTAGTACCAACACCCAGTTTTGATTCAACTGATAAACCGGCATTAAAACGTGCTAGATCTTTTTTTGCATTATATAAAGCAATCCCGTTGCCCGATACGATTTTATTGTAGTTGAGCGAATCTTGTTTTCCGAAACTTATAGGTTTTTTTCCTATTTGTTCCAGTACGGAGTTTGGCATAGCTTTGCCGTTGTCTTTTACAATCAAATACAGTTTCTGATTTTTAACTAAAATTGAAACGTCAATTACATCATTGTCGATTGTGGCATCTATAGAGTTTTGTATCAGATTGTTGATTATGGGGTAAATTACTTTGATGAGTTCGTCTTCGACAGCACAGCTGCTCAATAGGTCCACATTCAGATTAAAGTTAATTTTTTGCTTAAGAGCGATAGATTTAAATCCATATTCTTTTTCGAGATTTAAAAGAAGTTCAATTAGCTTAGTGCTTCTACTGACATCCTGATTCTGAGCGGAGTCGCTATAGCGATCTATTGTTTTGTCGCTTTTCGACTGGTTTAGCAATTCATTTGCGATTTCATTAATTTGCTTAACAACCGAAAGCTGCAATTGTTTTATCTCAGCATCTGCGATTCTGGAAGAAATCAAGTTTAAGGTTGAGATAGGTGTGCGAATGTCGTGAGCTAACTTTTGAGACAAATGGGCCAAGTGCATTTTTAAATCTAATTTGTTTTTAAAATTAAAATAATAAAAATAGATCAAATAGGAAAACCCGATATTTAGTAAGTAAATCAGTAAATATTGAAATAGTGAAAACTGAACTAAAACTGCGTAGGTATTATTTGCGCCCATTTCAACAGTTTCACTAAACGAATTAAGTTGGTCGATTTTAGTCGACTGGCCGAGTTCAAAGATAACGCGACCTTTATGAAATATTTTGATGGATTTCATTTCTGACAACAGAAGCGGGCTAAGTGCTGTTTTAAGAGTGTTGAAGTCCTGTATTGCGATCATATTGCGCGAGATTTCTTTGACCATATTTGCTTGATTTTTGAAGTTTAAAAACAACAGGGCGCTAAATAATATATTCACGAGTAAATATATTGAAATGAAAACAAATGACTTTTTATATTTCAATTTCATCGGTTATCGCAACGGGTGCGGTAAGTTGCTCAAGAAATTGTCCTGAGAAATTTTAAATTCGTTTAATCTTTTTACGTTCAAATTATTGTGCGGCTGTCCTAAAAAAAGTGACTGTAAATATTCATTGCTAGTTTTTGTAAATACTAGTGGTAGATCCGGCAAAATAACAGACTGATATTGGGTAGATTTGAAACCAATTTGGGGATAACAATAATTTATACATTCATTGGTTCTAAGTAGATCAGATACTTTTGCGAGGTATTCGATATCAAATAACAAATTGCCGTGATCATTGAAAGTGAGGTTCTGTTTTTGTCGCAATTCGTCTAATGAAATTGTTTGTTTGTTGCTAAAATGGATAATGTGAATATATTGTCGGACAGACTCGATCATGGCTTTGAAAATGGCCTGTTCTAAATTATTATTTGTACCCATGCCCAAAATAATTCCAGATTTACTAAAAATTACGTTTAAGCAGATATGAATATCTGAGTCACAAAGTAGATAGTTTCGATAAGTGATGCCAATTTTTTTAAACAGCGTAGTCAGACTATTTTTTTCATTTATTCGAGTTTTTCTAAAATCTGATCTCAAATAGAAGTGGCAAAGAAAGCAATCTCTTTCGATCAGCTCATTTCTTGAGTTGATCGAAGATTGCGCTTGATCTAAATGTACTGCACACCCGCTAGAATTTGAGATGTTATGTTCTTTGATTACAAGCCTCTCGACCGCTTCACTAAAGGCTATTTGAATTGCGGTTGTCTCATCTTTGTCGGTTCCGCGACCGGTAGTCTTAAACTGACCAATTTGAAGTTCGATCAAATAATCATAAAGTTCCAAGTCATACTGTGCTGTCCAATCAAGCTGTTTGATGGATATGACATTTTTCTCTGCGAGCGATTCGATGTAGGTGTTCAGTTTATTTCGAGTTTCCACATTAAAGTCCTCGAATTATATTTTGATAGATTCATAACGATATTCGCTCTAGCTGCTGTAAAATAGGGAGATGACCAAATCGGATATATTCGACAGTTCTTTATGCTATCGAAATGAATTGAATTGATGAAACTGACTCTCTTTTCATTTGTTTTGTGAGAAATAAATTTTTCTACAAGTTCAACTGGCGTGTTATTTTCTAGACTTAACAGACTGTTTTTAACTGCAAACGAAAAAAGTGAAAAACTCACATCAAACGAAACATCATTAGAAAGCAGGTAAAGGTCTGGCTTGTCTTTTTCAGGCAAGGTGTTAGCTGATTTTGTTAGTTGAATGAGTTCAATGTTTTTTTCTGCTTCGTGAAGTGATTTCCATTTTACTGGTGTGCCAATCCCAAGCCTTAAATGCGGTAAAGCTTTTTTATAGTCGGTATTGCGCAGGCTGGTTACCATGGCTTTTTGTTCATCTGTCAAATTACCTTCTCCAAAGTACTGCAAGAACTCCGGTGTTTCTTCGCTTGAGAATATTTTATTCTTTTCAAGAACTTTGCGAATTAAACTGCCCACATGAAAGCGATCTTCGACAGTGGTTTTCTTGAGCGCTTTTTGCGAAAATACGAGTAGGCCAATGCTAATTGGAAATGTATTAAATGTATTCCATTTTAGGCGGACTAACTCATTAAATATAGGTTCCGTTATCGGAATAGTTGTTGAGATAACATCTATGTCATGCTTCGAAATGTCGCTTAAAATTTGGTTTGGGTTCGAGTTAATTAGGATTAATTCGGCTGGCGCGTTAGGAAAGGTACTTAGAGTTTTTTCAGTTGCATAGAGAATGTTGTTGGTATCAGGTTTCAAAAAGTAGTGGCCGCTAGTTTTACTGAAATCGACAATTTTGGCTGCTTTATAATCAGTACTATTGAAGGTGGAGGCGGCGATCTGGAACAATACAGTTTTCGCCGGAATGGCGCCGCCACGGCTACCAGTTTCAACGGTTTGGATGACTACCACTTTTGCTTAAGACGTGAGTACGCCTTGCCGAGCAGATTTTTACCGATAGCAATAG
>JANPPN010000064.1:0-2943 GCA_031428535.1 Bdellovibrio sp.
CTGAAGTTTTCTTTGCCCCACTCCAGAAATTTCGGGCTGACATCCACTGAAGTCACTTCCTTAGCGCCGCCAAGCGCTGCGTTTATCGAAAAGCCCGCAGTGTAAGAGAAAAGATTAAGCACACGCTTATTCAGGGAATTCTGCTGCACCCATTTGCGGTTTTCACGCTGGTCAAGAAAAAGGCCCGACGAGTACCCCGAATCGATTTTCAGGCGGTAGTTGATGCTTTCTTCGGTAGCCACCCAGTCGGTTTCAGTTGAAGAAACCTGCAGGGTTGAATTGTCGAGGCCGCCGACGCTTTCGCCGCGGTTTTGCATATGCCGGATAATCAATTTTAATTTTTTAAGTTCGGCAAAAGAAGCCAGTTCAGTTTTGTCGGCTTCAGACAGGGCATGTTTCGAAAAATCATAGACCCAAAGACGATCATTCAGAATATCGGCGCGGATATCATTCGATTCAAGATGTATCAGGCGGTAACTTTCACCTGCAGTAATATTGTAGAGCTGGTGGCGCTTGGCAAAATTTTCAGTGAACAAAGCCTGAAGATCGCTCGTGAATTCCTGAGTAAACACCGGCGGTAGTTCAGATTCAAAACGGTGAGTCGTGCCATTAAAATCAAATTCAAGGCTTTGTGAATGCAGCGCAAGTCTGAAAAATTTAGTTCCGCCGTGTTCGACGTCGCCTAAAATTGGCAGTTTTGAAAGCGAGGCATGCAAGCGGATCTGTTGGGGCATTTCAGATTTTGGCTGCGCACTCCATAAAAAGTACTTTCCGACCGAGCGGATAAATTTAAGCGCGGTTTCAGAGTTGGGGTCTTTCCCGTTTACGTTAAAATAACTGATATTTTGCTTTCCGATGTGGGATGTAACGTTCAGTTCCTGAACCGCCGATTTTTTATCCGTTAGAAAAAAATAAGTTTTTTTAATCTGTTGCTTTTCCGAAAGTGCAGCGAGCTGATCGGCCGCTTCTTTGCGTTTACCGAGAATCATCAGGCCCGAGGTGCCCATATCCAGCGGATGTGCAACAAATAGGCTTTTGTGCAATTTTTCAGAAAGGAATTCAACGAAGCCCGGCTTTCCATCTGAAACCTGGTGGGTTCTGATGTCATAGGGTTTACTTAAGGTTATAAAATCATCATTTTCATTTATACGTAGCTGCATTGTTAAGACGCTAACACGACATACATTGAACGTCACAGTCAATTTGGTTAAAGTCTCGCTACTCGGAGGTTTTCAATGAAAAACTTGTTATTGTCCTTAGCCGCATTGTTATTCTTAACGTCTTGTGGAATTCAGTCCATTCCTCAGCAAAAAAATGAAGTCGAAGCGGCACTTGCCGAAATCACCAATCAATACAAACGCAGAGCGGATTTGGTTCCGAACCTGGTCAACGTGGTTTCAGGCTACGCTAAACATGAAAAAGAAACTTTAACAGGTGTCACCGAAGCCCGCGCAAGGGCTACCCAAATGACGGTCGACCCTAAGAATCTCACTCCCGAAAAGCTGGAAAGCTACAGAAAAGCGCAGGGTGATCTTTCAATGGCTTTAGGTAAATTGATGGCGATCTCTGAAAATTATCCGCAGTTAAAGGCCGATGCCGGCTTTCGCGATCTTCAGGCCCAGCTCGAAGGCACTGAAAACAGAATCACGGTTGCACGCAATCGTTATATCGACACCATTAAGGGATTCAACAACCTGGTTACGGTCATGCCAACCAGTTGGATGAATTCTCTGATGTTCAAATTTGAAAAGATGCCGCAATGGGATGTTTCGGCTGAAGAAAAAACTAAGAACGAAAAAGCCCCAGAAGTTAAATTTTAATAGTGGTGAGCCGTGGCTTCAGTCTCTATTTTGTCTTAGCCTGTCTAATGGGAGTGTTCGCGCACTCCTTTGAAATTCCGGCCTTAACAGGCCCGGTAATCGATGAAGTTGGGCTGCTGAACGAAAATACAAAGCGTCAGCTCACACAGTCGCTCTTTACTCTCAAGCAACTGCAAGATGTTCAGATTCAAATTTATGTCACCAAGTCGCTACAGGGCGAGGAAATTGAAAGCGCTGCTATCAAAATTTTTGATGAGTGGAAACTCGGTGGTGAGAAGACCGACAAGGGCCTGCTTTTTCTGATCGCTCCGAATGAAAAACGCATTCGCATTGAGGTCGGGCAGGGTTTAGAGGGTGACATTCCGGATGTTATCGCCAAACGGATTATTGCAGATGTCGTCAGGCCCTACTTTCAACGAAAAGAATTCAATCTCGGCATCGTGCAAGGTGTAGCCGCCTTACAGACCTATATTGGAAGTCCGGATGCAAAATTAGACGCTGGTGTTACCGAAGCCCAGGATGTCGAAACCACAAAGTCTGCAAAACCCTGGATCATCTTGATTGCAATCGGGATCTGGCTCATCATTTTCATGTTCAACCCAAGCCTTGCGCTTTACCTTTTGTTCGCAATGATGCGAGGTGGCGGCGGAGGCGGAGGGGGCGGTAGTTGGTCAGGCGGCGGCGGAAAATCTTCCGGTGGCGGCGCAAGTGGAGGTTGGTAAGTGAAACTTAAAAAAAAGATAAATCCGGCAACAATTGAAGCGGCCATCGCCGATTTCGAAACCGAAGTGGACTTTGAATTTATACCGGTAATTGCCGCAAAGTCGTCATATGTTGAACATATCAACTGGGTGCTCTCTTTACTTTTTTTGATCGTCTTTATGGGGTTAATTGAAGCCGTATTCGCTACCAGATTGCACGATTCCTACATGTCGCCATTGCCGTTTTATCTTGTTGCGCCTTTTTTAGCCGTACTTTGCGGCGCATTGCTGGATAAATCCGACTGGGTCGATCGATTTTTCATAACAAAAATAGAGCGGGCGCGGCAGGTGCAGGAAAAAGCCGAACGGATTTTTTATAAGCATCAGCTCCATGAGTTGAAGTCGCAAAATGCCTTATTGCT
>JANPPN010000065.1:0-3584 GCA_031428535.1 Bdellovibrio sp.
TTATGTTAGGTCAGGAAAACAATATGATCTACATGCCGTGCGTAAGTTTTTGGACGTTATTTACTCTTGATAACAAAACGAAGAGGGAAAAAACTAGACGGAATTTTACTTCCGTCAAAATGGTGGACGAGGGCTCAATTCCGTAAGTAGCTAACAGCACAACCTTCGATTTGCAATATACTACACGTGGCCCCTAGGCAGGACAAGTCGTTCCAGAGTTAAAAAGCTGGAAAGTAAATAGACTCTCTAGTTTTCAATTACAGTACTTTTGCGTTTCGCCTTTTGAAACACTCACCTCTTTGGCAACAAAGGCATTGGTCTTTACAAAAGTACCATTTTTAAAATTTAAAATATCGCCGTGAAGGGTCCGCTTTTTCTCAAATGACCAAGTAAATCTTGCATAAAGAGCATCGTTCAATTTAACAACGGCATACCCAGTTTCGTCAGCACGCAAAACGGCCTTATTGTGACTTTTTTGAATATTAATTTTTAACTTCGGCGATATAAAACAAACCATGTCTTCTCCAAGCGGAGTCCCGTTTTCATCTGATATCGGGCTAAAGATGATTTCAAGGTCATTTTCATCGTCTCGAAAGTTTCCCATTAACATCAAGTTTTCTTGTAAATTCACATCGAACGGCCGAAGAGTTGACATTTCGTCTGCGGGATTTTGTCCACTTTTCATTTCCAAAGTCTCAAGAGCATTTTTTATTGTTTTTCTGGTGGGATCAAAGCCCTCATCGTACTTATCCACATACATGGTTTTTTCTTTTCCATCTTTACCGACTTCTTTTTTCATCAATTGATTCGCATTATTTGGGTCTTGCACAAAGCCCTGTTTTTTAAATCGTTCTTCGATCGTTTCCGTTTTTGCAAAGCTATTTGAGTCGACAATATTAGTTTCTTTTTTTGGATTCAAAGTTATCTGTTCTGCTTCTGGGATTTTTTTACTAATATCCTTTTGAGTTTCATTTTTACTTACTTCGGTTTTTGAAATTTCTTTGTTTTTGGCACCACTAAACTTGCTTGTTGCAAGCCAACCAATGAAAATAATTAATGTTACTGCAAAAATAATTTTTGTTTTCATTATCTAATTGAATTCTAGTATGACAAATTCGTCAACGACAGTTAATAGCGATGCTTTAGCCGATGCCACGACTGCCGCCAGTGATAATTGCTATTTTCATAATTGCTCCATCGGAAGTAAATTTCGGATTACAACGTTATTCAAAATTGGTGAAGGCTGAGGTATATAAAATCCATAATTCGATTAGGATCGAGCTTCTTCAATCCCGAGAGCATTGCCCTCCGAATCCCAAAAAGTAACAAAGCGCGGACTAGTACCTTCGCGTTTTGGATTTCCAACTTTAACACCATTGTTTTTGAGGGTCTCCATAGCTTGATCGAAATCTTTCGCTAAAAAATACTGTATTGCACCGTATCCTACATCTTTCGAATTGGCTTCTGTCGGGTGAAGATCAAGTCTGAAATTCATTTCTTCATGGTGTAACGATGCGTATGAGTTAGGAACCACAAAGCATTCTTTAAAATTCAATTTCTGCTTATACCACTCGACTGCCCGGCTAAGGTCGCTCACATATAGCATTGGGTGTGAAAATTTTTGAAACATGGTCAACTCCATTATTATGATTCGTACACTCTAAAATAAAAAATGAGCAGCGTAAATTAAAAGAATATGACGGCCTTTTACCACCCGTCATATGCTGGAGGCGGTGAACACTGCCTAAGCAGTTTATATCAACAAAAATGGCAACAAATGATAGTTGTCTTTATTTAAGTAACGTAGACGCTACTGTATTCGATTTTTTTCAAAATGACACAAGTTCAAAAGTTGGAGTTAGGGCCTTTAGTATATTTTTTTCGTTCTTCCGGAGTAGACTTCTGAGGTCCTAAATCAATATGACTTTTAATTAAAAAAAATATTTTACACCCAACAATGCTGAACCTATTGTGCCGGTTGTGGTTTCGTTGTCAGCGCCATCAACTAATTTGAGTGTTGTTGTTGCAGACCGACTTACGTATTCAATCACAAAATTATCATTAACATACCAGCCCATACCAATATAAGCGCCCATGCCATTTTCAGCAGTCCCGGTGTAGGTTGCGCCGGTGGCAGGTGTAAATTTAGTAAGACCATAAGCTAGTCCTAGCGGAATATAGAAAATATCCCAGCGATAGGCCGTTCCAATGTGAAAAAAATGTGTCTGAAATTTAAAGGCATTAGCACTGGTCACGGTTCCATTTATGCCATTCGCAGTAAATTTAGTTAGCGCTCTTGCTGTTTCATATTCAAACCCGCCAATCATGCCCCAGCTGTTTCTGTTCAGGCTGCGGAAATCAAGTGCAATCGAAGTAGCAGCTTCGTGCTGAAAAGTTTGGGTTGTAAAATAGGGTGTACCCGCAGAAACACCCGTGCCGGAAAGTGCAACTAAGTAATTCAGGCTTGTACCCAAACCTATCCCAAATTTCCAATCGCCGCCGCCACCAGCTGAAAAACATACTTGCGAAAAAAAACATACAAAAGAAAAAATAATTCTCATAATACCTCTATACAGTATTTAAATTTTTTCCGTAAATTCACAAACAAATTTGAGTTTCTTAAGTAATACTGGCCATAGTCTTGGAGCCTCCAAAGCCAAAGACTACCGTGTTCATATGTAATCTATATCCTTAAAATCATTATATTTAAATGTAAAACATCATTTTAATGTATAAAATTAGACTGATTCATTCTTTTTATACATTAAAAAGTATTAAACAATGAATTTATATATTAAAATATATATAAATTTAGTTAAAACATCAGTAATTATACATTATACTAATGTTTTATTAGTGATAATTAAAATGAAAAACTTTTTACTATATATAAACTATGAGTGAGTAAATTTATGGCTGAAGTTAAAAAAGTAGAAGATATTCAGTTTTTCTTAAAAATGGCTTTAGATAGTCTTGAAAACTCTAAGCGCATAGCTACAACGCAAGAAATGGTGCCGGTAGAACAAATACAAAAGTTGGTTCGCGCCGAACGAAAAAAACAAAGGGTTACAAGAGATATGTTATCAAAGCTTGCTGGTGTAAGCGTGGGCACAGTAAATGCCATAGAAACAGGAAAGTTGACCGTTAGCATTTCTAATGCACAAAAAGTTTTGAACGCATTAGGAAAAAAATTGTGGATAAAATAGCATCCGTATATTTTAACGACCTACTTGTTGGGTATCTTTCAAAAACAAAAGACTCATTTATTTTTAAATATGATGACGACTTTTTTGATTCAGATGGCAGCTTTCCAATTAGCTATAATTTTCCTCTCACTTCAAGAGAGTATAAAGCAAAGAAACTCTTTCCCTTTTTTGAGGGCTTAGTCTCCGAAGGCTGGCTGCTTAAGTTGCAAAGCCAAAATTCAAAAATTGATGAGCGAGATTTTTTTTCCATGTTATTGGAAAATGGTGAAGATCTCATCGGTGGAATCAAAATTAAGAAAGAGTAAATATGGAAACGTGTAAAATTTGCCTCAAGAAGGTACCAGCCGATCAAAGATATCCAGATTATCACAATATGTG
>JANPPN010000066.1:0-9746 GCA_031428535.1 Bdellovibrio sp.
GCTGTCAAAGACATCCCGCCTTCGGTCATCCGCATATTCAACACTTTGCTGAACGCCGTATTGCTGGATTCGATCGAGCAGGATGTGCACCGGATTCAACGCATAAACCAGTTGGTCGAGCTTGCCGGCGAAAACTCGGCACGCGAAGGTTTCAAAAAAATTCCGGCGCTTTGTATTTCGCCGTCTGAAGATATCGGTGAACTTGCACGGCAGCAGGCCCATCATTTACCCCGCCTTATCCGCATGACGATTTCGGCAATGGGTTCGCTTGATGAAGCCAGTGAAATTTTAAGTTATTTATTGTTTGAGCCGCATTTTTGTCGCAAATTGCTTGAAATGGGCTACAATGACGCCATCAACTCAAGAAAACAGATCGAAGAATTTTTCCTGGGGACTGAGAGTCTAGGAGCACTATGAATCCAGCATTGGATATCAAATGGTTTTTGCAGCTGAACGGAAACGTTAAAGGCCCCTTCTCACAGGACGCACTTCAGGCCACGCTGCAAACTCTCGACGATTCGGCAACGGCGCAGGCCCTGATCTGGAAACGCGGGCTTCCGGAGTGGCTTAAAGCCAGTAAATTTCAGACCGCAAAACTGCAAACCGCTGAATCTCCGGTTGCCAGCGATCTCGAAACAAAAACTGAAATGGCGCCCGCCAATGATGACCTTTTCGAAAAGACTTTTACGCAAACCTATACCCAAGGGGCTTTCTACCGGGCACAGGTTAATTTTATCGATCAGCCCCTGATGACCAAGTCTGAACTTCTGAGTCTGATCGCAAAACAACAGGATGTATCCAAGGTTTCCATCCAGGATCCGAAAACGAAAGAATGGAAAGAGGTTTACGCCTTTCCTGACATCGTTGAACGCCTTGGTCTTTCACGCCGGAAACAGCCTCGGGTGCCGATCCTCGCGCAGTTTTCGGGTAAATCGAATAACAACCAGGACGTTTCTTATCGCGTGATCACGATCAGCCAGGGCGGCATGGGCTTTACTGAAAATTATGACTTGAAAATCGGTGACGAAGTGGAAGGCCAAGTCTCTAGCCCGCATTTTTTCCAGGCGATAAACGTGAAAGCCGAGGTCATCTATGCCGGCCAGGACGGCTACATCGGCCTGAAATTTTCCCAGATTCCGGACGAAGCACGCGCCGCCGTCATTGATTATATCAAAAAGTTCGGCAAGAACGCCGCTAACACCCCGTAAATGGAAAAAGGCTGGCCCGGCTTACCTTATCACTCTGTCTCCGAACACTATAAGCGAATTTTCAAAGAAAAAGTTTATAAAATCCCGGTTAGCGTTGTCGACGACTGTCCGAACCGCATGGGACTTAAAGGCATGCAGACCTGCAGCTTCTGCGATATCTGGGGCTCTGCTGCGCGCGAGGCCTCATTTCAGATGACACTCGACACACAAATCGAAACCTACCATCAGCTCATCGCTAAAAAGTACAAGGCCAAAAAGTATCTTATCTATTTTCAGGCCTACACCAATACCTTTACAAAAATTCCGGTGCTGCGACAGAATTTTGAAACCGCGCTGAAGTACCCGTTTGTCAGCGGCTTCGTACTGGGTACCCGGCCCGATTGCCTATCCGAGGCCGTTCTAAACCTCTGGCAGGAATACTGTCAGAAAAGTTTCGTTGCCGTTGAACTCGGTGTGCAGAGCTTCTTCAATCCGCATCTTGAGTTTATGCGCCGAGGGCACACCGCTGAAGATTCCCTTGCGGCTATAAAAAAAATTTCAGAAAAAACCACTGTGGATCTCGGAATTCATCTTATTTTCGGATCTCCGGAAGAATCAGAAAAACAAATCATCGAAACCGCTCGTATCTGCAATGATTTGCCGATCACAAATGTAAAATTACACAATATGCACGTTTTAAAAAACACCGAACTTGAAAAATGGCATTTGGCCGGAACCTACTCTCCTATTGAGTTACCGGAGTACACGCACAAAGTTCAATTGTTTCTGTCGCATCTCCACCCACGAATTGCGATCAATCGTTTGACGGCCTACGCCCCGCGATGGGATGAATTGATCGCGCCCAAGTGGACCACCGATAAAATGGGTCCGCATCAGTCAATCGTTGATTTTATGAGAGCTGAAAAAATATACCAAGGCTGCAACTTAACTCCTCAGGACGAGACTGATCGCAAATTATTTCATCAAATGAGTCTTCGAGTTGAACGAACAAACAGCATCTAACAGATAATGTAAGATTTTGTTGTTTCTGCACCATGCTAGGGTAAAAAAGTGAAATTACAAACACCCAAACTAAGGTCTAGATATAGTTCCTCGAGAGAGAAATCAGGTAAGACTTTAGTCTGTCCAATTTCATTTTTTCGCACAGCGTTCGCCCAGAAATTAGACATATTCATATTTTTTTTTATTTTTTTCTTTGCAACTTCAAAAAAAAACATTCAGTCTTAGATACAAGATATACGTGCATTATCGGCAAGATTGCTTACTCGACCACTAGATATAGTGGTCGGGATAAAAAGTCCCGAAAGTGGCGCGGTAATATCTGCGGACCAGGACGGTCAACTAAATTTTCTAGATAAAACATTAACTAGACTAGTCTTACAAAGTTTCTGAGGGGGAGCTTTGCAGGGGTTTTTTGTCTCAAAAACAAAAAATTTTTCTACAAACGGAGGGGATATGGAAATTCTTAAAAGAGATCAAATGACAACAATGGGTTACGCATCATCAGGTGGAAACTCATCGCCGCATATTATGAGAGTTAAAAAACGTGATGGCACACTCGAACCCGTCGACGTTACAAAAATCGTTGAGCGGGTTAATCGTTGTTGCCAGGGGCTTGCTCATGTAGATCCTCTTCGGGTTGCAACGAAAGCCATCAGTGGCCTCTATGATGGTGCGACAACAAAAGAACTCGATAACCTCAGCATTCAGACGGCTTCTCTGTTGACCGGCGAAGACCCTGAGTATTCACGCCTGGCGGCCCGTCTTTTATCAACTTATATTGATGAAGAAGTTAAAGCGCAGAAGATCGGATCTTTTGCCGATTCTATTCAATGCGGATTTAAAAACGGATTACTTGCGCAGTCGACTTATGATTTCGTCATGCAGCATAAGGCCGAGTTGTGTGCCTCCATCGAACACTATAAGACCGACCGTTTTGAATACTTCGGATTACGCACGATCTATGATCGTTACTTATTAAAAAACCCGACTTCCCGTCAGGTTTTCGAAACTCCGCAGTACTTTTTCATGCGGGTGGCTTGCGGTCTGGCCCAAAATCCAAATGAAGCCATCGAGTTCTACCGCATGATTTCGTCACATGATTATTTACCGTCAACACCGACACTTTTTAATTCCGGCACTTTACGTCCGCAGATGAGTTCTTGTTACCTGCTCGATTCCCCACAGGACGATCTCAGATCAATTTACTCTAAATATACCGACATCGCACTTTTATCTAAATTTGCGGGCGGAATCGGTCTTGCTTACAGCCGCATTCGTTCTCGCGGTTCGTTGATCAAGGGTACTAATGGTCACTCTAACGGAATTATTCCTTGGTTAAAAACCCTGGATTCCTCGGTTGCAGCAGTTAATCAGGGCGGAAAGCGCAAGGGCGCAGCCTGTGTTTACCTTGAAACCTGGCACGCCGATATCGAAGAATTCCTTGAATTACGCGACAACACCGGCGACGAAGCAAAACGTACCCACAACATCAATGTTGCTAATTGGATTCCCGATTTATTCATGCAGCGGGTAGAAGCCGATGCGATGTGGTCTTTGTTTGACCCGAATGTTGTTCCGCAATTTACTGACCTCTTTGGAGCTGAATTCGAACAGGCTTATATTGCCGCCGAAGCCGATAAGAAATTTCAGAAGCAGATTAAGGCCCGTGATCTTTACACCCGCATGATGAAAACTCTTGCTCAGACCGGTAACGGCTGGATGACTTTTAAAGATGCGTCCAATCTGAAATCCAATCAGACAGGCCTGCCTGAAAACGTTATTCATCTTTCAAATCTTTGTACTGAGATTCTCGAAGTGACTTCAAATAGCGAAACTGCGGTTTGTAATTTAGGTTCGGTCAATCTGGGCCGCCATATTACAAATGCCCAGTTCGACTTCGAAAAATTGGCTAAAACAGTTCGTCTGGCAGTTAAATTTCTTGATCGCGTGGTTGATATCAACTTCTACCCGATTGAAACCGCCGCTTCTTCCAACAGCCGATGGAGACCTGTCGGCCTTGGCATTATGGGCCTGCAAGATGCCTTTTTTAAGTTGAAGCTGCCTTTTGATTCAACTGAGGCGCAGCAGCTTTCAGCTAAAATTCAGGAAGAAATTTATTTCAGCGCATTAACTGCAAGTATCGAACTCGCTGAAACTTTCGGGCCACATACAAACTTCAAAGAAACCCGTGCCGCTCAAGGTGTTTTTCAATTTGATTTATGGAATGTTAAGCCGACCGATGAAACCCGATGGAATAACTTACGCACTAAAATGCTTAAGCACGGCTTAAGAAATTCATTGATGATTGCGATTGCGCCTACGGCAACCATCGCTTCGATCGTTGGTTCTTATGAAGCAACGGAACCTCAGGTTTCAAATTTATTCAAGCGCGAAACTCTTTCCGGAGAGTTCATGCAGATCAACCGTTACCTGGTTAATGATCTGAAAGCAAAAGGACTCTGGAATGAAGACGTCCGTAATGCTGTTAAACACAATGATGGTTCGATTCAGGATATCGCGATCATCCCACAGGACATCAAAGATCTGTACCGCACAGTCTGGGAAGTTCCGATGAAAGCTTTGGTTGATATGGCTGCCGACCGCGGAGCTTATATTGATCAATCGCAATCTTTAAATTTATTCATGGAAACCCCGACCATTGGCAAACTTTCTTCAATGTATATGTATGCATGGAAGAAAGGCTTGAAGACCACGTATTATCTTCGCTCACGACCTGCAACTGCAATTGCAAAGACAGCCGCTAAAAAATCGACTGTTGTAGTTGAAGCCGCCGCACCTGCAAAAGAGTTTACAGATGCAGAAGCCATTACGTGCAGTCTTGAAAATCCAGAGTCTTGCGAAGCGTGCCAGTAAAAATTTTCTCTGAAGGAGTGGATATATGATTTTAGATCCAGGATTTGATTTAACATTACGACCGATGAAATATCCGATTTTTTACGAAATGTACAAAAATGGAATTAAAAATACATGGACAGTTGATGAAGTGGATTTTTCCACTGATCTGGTTGATCTGAACACGAAGATGACCGAATCAGAAAAACATCTGATTCATCGCCTGGTTGCATTCTTCGCCACCGGCGACTCTATCGTCAGTAATAATCTGGTTCTGAACCTCTATAAGCACATCAACTCTCCTGAGGCCCGCCTTTACTTAAGTCGGCAGCTTTATGAAGAGGCTTTGCATGTTCAGTTTTACCTGACCCTGCTGGATACTTACATTCCACATCCTGACGAGCGGGCAAAAGCCTTTTCTGCGGTTGACAGTATTCCGTCGATCAAGAAAAAAGCCGATTTCTGTTTTAAATGGATGGATTCAATTCAAGACCTCGAGAAACTTGAAACAACTGAAGATCGTCGTAAATTTCTGATGAACGTCATTTGTTTTGCTACCTGCATCGAGGGCATGTTCTTTTTTGCAGCCTTTGCTTATGTTTACTTCTTAAGATCTAAGGGATTACTGGCAGGATTGGCGTCCGGCACCAACTGGGTATTCAGAGATGAAAGCATGCATATGGCATTTGCAATGAAAGTTATCGAAACTGTTCGAAAGGAAGACCCTGCCGTTTTCAACGAACAAATGGAAGAAATGGTCATGCAGATGCTTGAAGATGCAATCGACTGCGAAATGACTTTTGCAGAAGATCTTGTTTCTAACGGTATTGCCGGTCTGTCATTGAATGATATGCGCCAGTATCTGGAATTTATTGCTGATCAGCGCCTTGAGAGCTTGAGTATTCCGGCACGTTACAATACGAAAAATCCATTCGGCTTCATGGAGCTACAGGATATGCAGGAACTTGCGAACTTTTTTGAAAGACGGGTTTCCGCTTATCAGACCGGCGTTTCCGGCCAGGTCAGTTTCGACGAAACTTTTTAATTATTAAGGTGGTTTGCATGAGAAAACATCGGACCACTTACTGACAAATCCTCCTGAGGTTTCACGGACTGCAAAATAATAAGTTGTGCCGCCTACAAGGCCGGCCTGCGTACAGGCCGTGGTATTACCGCAGGTAGTGGCAATACCTGTACCCTGCGCACTCGAATCCGCGCCAACCCAGTTTGAAGTTAAGTTATATTGCCATTCATACGCAACGGCGGCCGGCCAATTCGGATTGGCGCGCGACAATAGTTGCATAAAACAGGTATTTGCTAATGGCGCCGGTGGAGTGGGGCTGAGCTTCAGCGTATCCGTAAAGCTCTGACCAAACGAGTTTTTGCACGTCACCGCAGTTGAGACCGAGGTCGGAGTTGGTGGCGTTACAACGTAGCTGAAATTTGTTTCGGTACTTGTTAAAGTATAATTATAAGTAGCACCCTGTAAAATTATATTACCGACACCATTTGGCTGATCATTCCAGCTGAAAACCGACGAGCCATCAAGAATCGAAATTGTTGAAATTCCCGCATAAAGTGTCAAAGGTGGTCCGACGGAACCCGCCGCATCCGTGATACTTCGGGTAAGCGCATGCAACACGCCGAAATTCCATCGGGCCGGCGACGTCTTCACATTACATTGCAGGGTTGCTGGCGTAATACTGAAAGTTGCCGAATCAATAACCGGCGTACTCAACTCGCGCGCAACAGCCACACGACTATAGGCAGAGTCCGCAAGTATTCCATCAAGAGTGCGCAATTTAAAACGAACCGTGTATTTGGTATTCGGGCCCGCTATAGAGGGCACCAGAATTTTTCCGAGTTTAATACTGAATCCGAAACGGCCCCCATGACACTGCGGGAACGATCTTTGAGTCGGCAGATTGACGTCTTCAATTAAGCCAATGCCTTTCGTCACCCAGAAACACTTTGTGAGCGGCGCAAAAAGCCCGGCATCGTTAACCACATTTTGGCACATATCCGAAACTGAATTTGAAATATAAGGGTCTTGAGTTTCATCATCGCCGGCAAAGACTTCTACGATAATTCTATTTTTCTTTCGATCGAGATCTTTACAGTTACCGGTGATCTCCACTTTGTCTGCGTCGTCGACATAAACCGTAAGCGCCGTACTATCGGGCTGAATATCTAATTCTCCTTCATCGTCAGTTGAAGTTGAACCATCAATTGAATCGCTCGAGGCTGAAGTCAAAAGACTATTGCCGATCGGCTGTCGATTGCAGCCAAAATACAAAAACATCGCAATAAATAAAGCGAAAATGTGCTTCAGTTTCACACTTTACTTATCGGCATTTTCAGGAATCTATTAAGACATTTGTCTCAAAATGAAACGCTTATTTTCGGATTATAGACTTAAGTCAAATCCTCATCGGCCTCTTTACTAAATTGCAGTTCATCTTCAATATGAGCGTCATCTTCGTCAAACGTCAGTCTGCCGAGTTCCGCATCCGCTATTAAATTATCTGAAGCAGGCATTGGTGCTTCAATAACTGCCGTTTCCGGTGTTGCCAAGCCTTCTTCAAATCGCTTCAGCCAATTCACGTCACGTTTCGGAACTTCTTCGCCCACAGCCAAAGCATCGCGAATGTCCTGGGCTTTTTCATTATCTTTTTTCAATTTAGCCCGGATTTTTTCCTGTTCGAAAAATTCAGAAGACGTCGAAATTGATGTCAGTTGTTCTTCAATCAGGCCGAGTTCGTCTTCGCCTTGCGAATAACTGGAAATCTGCACCTCAGTCGACATCGAGTCCGTTACCATCGCAAGCGTAGAGGTTTCTTCGATTTCCTCGCCGATGCCTTCAGGCAACAATTCATCAATCTGTGAGAGTGTCGGAAGCTCTTTAATATTCCGAAGACCGAAAATTTCGAGGAACCTGCGGGTTGTTCCGTATTGCATCGGTTTCCCCGGAAGATGATCGGCTTTACCTTCAAAATTCACGAGTCCTTTTTCCATCAGCGCGCGCAAGAGATGCCCTGATTCCACGCCTCTGATTTGATCAATTTCCATTTTAACGACCGGCTGCTTGTAAGCCACGATCGAAAGAGTTTCGAGCGCCGGGCCCGACAACTTAAATGCACGGCTTTTAATCGTGCGTTTAAGAAAATTCATATTATCAATTTTAGTTCTGATCTGATAGCCACCTGTCACTTCTTCAAGACTTACACCCCGTCGACCGCCGGCATATTCAACTGCAAGGGTTTCAAGTGCATCGCGGATTTTTTCTTTTTTAACATTTGTGCCTTTAAAAACCATTTGAATCGAAGCTAAACTTACTGGTCTGTCAGAGGCAAAAAGAATACTCTCAATAATGCTCTCGACCTGTTCGGCTTCAACAAATTCGATATCTTCAATATCTGCAGACTCAAAACCATCAAGCTCGGTGCCTGTCAATTTGGCAACTTCAGTTAAAGCCTCGGTTTCGATTACAGCTTCAGGAAGAAAGCCTTCCTGTTCAGGCTCTTCACTTAAAAAAAGACTGACTTCGGTATCGACCTCACCAGTAAAATCTTCGGTATCGATAATCGTTTTATTTTTTGAAGTCATCACACTCTCCCTTAAACAGTTGGTTCTAATTCCAGTTCGGCGGCCAAAATTTCTTCATCTGTCGCCATATCATTGATTGCGGCCCCTTCAAATTCAGGCAGCGCCATCTGCAAAGTTTGACTCTCAGGCCGCTCAGATTCTTCAAAAATTTCTTCTTCCAGGAATTCAGACTTGGTAAATAAATTCTGCGCCACTTCTTCATTATTGATATGGCCATACTCTTCAACCCGCGACAAAACATCGTCTTCGATTTCTTTTTTAGTCTGCACATGAATATCACCGTAGACGTCGGTTTGATAAAGTGACACATAGCCGAGTTTTCCCAGCTCAAGTAAAGACAGGAAAGTAATCAGGGCCTGGCGCGAGCGCAGTAGTTGTTCACCCAGATTCTGCGAGAACATTTCAACCATTCGGACCGTCGTACCCGGGCGCAGAAATACTTTCATTTCAATAATTCGTGACGAAATCGACTGTAACTTGATCGCAACCTTATGAATTTTTTTATTAAGCACAGTCAGCGCCCGGCGATAAGAGCCGATCAGCGAAAATAGAGCATTGTCTTCAAGTTCAATTTCGTCATCCTTAACTTCAATTTTCTCACGCAGGCCGCGGGCCCACACATCCCGATTCAGCAACGGTCGCTCGTATAATGACTTCGAAGCTTCTTTGAATTTTTCGTATTCAAGCAGTTTCTGAACCAGCTCGCGGCGCGGGTCTTCCTGCTCAAGCACTACGCCGTTTTCATCGTATTGTGGAAGCAGCATTTTGGATTTGATATGAATCAAAGTAGAAGCCATCGCAATAAAATCACCGGCAACTTCAAGATCAAATTCTTTCATTAATTTTATGAAATCAAAGTATTGCTTGGTAATTTCAACAATATTGATGTTGAAAATATCCATTTCTTCTTTACGGATCAAATAAAGTAATAAATCGAGTGGGCCTTCGAATTGTTGTAACTGAACGCGGATGCTCATTTAACTCCTTAAATGAATTTAAAACTTCATCCATGCTTTAATGGCTGAAATATTTTTGCTCGCTTCCGTACGAGCTTTTTCGCATCCTGCAGCAATTATT
>JANPPN010000067.1:0-34979 GCA_031428535.1 Bdellovibrio sp.
CGCGGCTGGACAGAAAAAAGAATCGGTTTTTATCTCGGACAGATCAACAGCGGCCTCGAACGAATTGCGCAGGTTAAAACCATAACCAACGACGTTACCCGAAACCATACCGGCCAGCTTTTGTGGCAGGGAATCGATTCGGGCGCAGTGCTTTTTATCGGCAATTCAATTCAGACCGAAAAAAATTCAACGACTGAAATTATATTTGACGACGGCGAGCAAATTACGATCGGGCCCGAGTCGCTCGTGCGGTTTGTCAGATCCGAGAACAAAATTCTGATGCAGATGATTTCCGGCCGTGCCGAAATCAAAAGCTCCGATGCCGAAATTCAGAAAGCCCTGGGTTTGCCGTTAGCCCACACAAAAAGACTTTTTCTTGCTACTCCGAAGGGCCGACTTGTGCTGAACAACTCGGATATCCGCATCGAGGCTAAAAAAAGTGATCCGGAAAAAAATTCGCCAGATAATTTTAAAATTGAAGTTATTAAGGGCGCACCTGAATTAATCAGAAGCGGAAAAATTGAAGTCTTGAAAGTTTCAGATCTTTCCGAACGAATTGAAGTGGTTCCTGAAATAAAAAAAACCGTCAACCTGACCCGTCCGCAACCGCCGCCCGTAGCGGCTGAAAAGCCGGTCACTGATGCCGAGCCCCCGCGCCAGCCGGCAGTTGCGCCGCTGAAAGCGCCGAAAGTTAAAAGTATCAAAGTTGAGGCCGACGAATGAAATTATCTATCTCTTTCAAATTACTTTTCGGCCTGAGTTTGCTGATTTTCGGCATGACGGCCGCCATTTCGTATTTTAACTCGGAATATCTCAAGAAAACCATTTTGCAGCGTGAACGTGATTTCAACCTTAGCCTGACCGAATCAAAAGCGCGCGAAGTTGAATCCTATCTCGATAAGCAAGTGGCGCTGATTTCATTTTTAACCAAGCAGTTGCCTGCTACACCGAAAGATCAGGCCGAAATCTTCAAAACCCATCCGGATTTTTTCAGTCTTGAAATAATTTCGATTTTGCAACAACAGACAAAACAAAGTGCAATAAATCCCGCGTGGCTCTCTACCGATACACCCGAACTGACTACGGCCAGGAATAAATTCAAGGAAAATCTGCTGCAGCAGGTGAAGCAGAATCCCGACCGGATTATAACGATCAATTCTTCGGGGTTTTACCCGGCTGTCGCCGATCAGAAGCAGCCGACCGTTCTGACCATCGTTTTACCTCTTTCAAAAATAGGAACCTCGCTCGATCAGGTCGTTTTCGCCAACCTGAATGCCCGCTATCTGCAGCGCCTGTTTGCCAACCCGAAGCTTGGCTCTATAAAGCTATTCAACGACTGGGGTTACTCGATTGCGAGCTCCGATGAAAAATATCTGCTGAACACTCAGGATATTTCAAAAACCGAACTTTTCAGCTTTATCAGAAAGTATCCGCTGCCGAATTACTCGGGGCTTTTTGAGGTCGAACAAAAATCAAATATGATCAGCTTTGCGAAAACTCAGAACGGTGTTTTTCTGTTAAGTGAGGTGCCTGCCGATATCCTGCTGGCGCCGTCCGAGCTGATGTCGCTGATGACCCTGCGGCTATCAGGCTATTTCCTGACGGCATCACTTTTTCTGCTGTTTGTTTTCTCGCTGAATTTAACCCGGCCGCTCGGCAAACTTGCCGAAATTTCGCTGGAAATTGCCAAAGGTAATTTTGACCATAGCCCGAGCCCTCAGCTTAAGCAGTTCTTCAAAGATGAAGTGCACACATTAGCCGTTGCGGTTGAACGCATGGTCAAAGGCCTGCGCGAGCGCGACCGCTTCAGAACTCTTTTCAACAAGTTTCATGGCTCGGCGGTGACTGAAGACCTGATGAAAAATGAAATCGCCCTGCGCGGTGAAAAGAAAAGTATGTTTGTCTTTTTCAGCGATCTGCGGGGTTTTACAAATTTGTCTGAAGCCAAAGACCCGGCCCAGGTTGTTGAGTTGCTGAATGAGTATTTTTCGCAGATGGTGCCGGTGATCAATCAGCACGGCGGCGTCGTGGATAAATTTATCGGTGATGCCATTATGGCGGTCTGGGGCGTTCCCGCAGCCAAACCGAACGATGGCAAAAACGCTCTTATGGCGTGCATTAAAATGCGCCTGGCTCTCGAAACCCTGAACAAGATCAGAGCCGCGCGCGGCGAGCCCGAACTATGGATCGGCATGGCCTTGCATTTCGGTGAAGCCATTTCGGGCACCATCGGATCTGAAGAGCGAATGGAATACACCGTCATTGGCAACACCATCAATACGGCATCAAGGATCGAGGCCTCAACGAAGGCCTTCGGTACTGACCTGCTAGTCAGCGAAGAAGTTAAGGCGCAACTGCCGGGCTTTTTGTACAGTGCCGCCGGCAGCGTCGAAGTCAAAGGCCGATCTGAAGCCCTGAATCTGTTCAAAGTGAATGGCTATATCGCAGAAAACGGAACAGAGATCGAAGTGACAACTCGCTTTTCGGCCTATACGGCTGAAGCCGCCGACAAAGTAAAAATTGTTGCCTAAAGTTATTCCTCGACCGCAATGTATTTTTTCCCATGATCAAAATCGGCATGGGCCCAACCGAATTCAATCGGCAGATTCAATCTATTGGCAAAATCCGATATCCGGCCGTGTTTTTTGTCAGCACGATTTCAATGCCAGCACCCCATAGCCCCATTCTTGAATCTTTCTGGGTTTATGAAAAAACCAAATCAACAATCTTTTTTAAAAATGCGGGTGCAATCTCCTAAAAAATTTTTCGGCGGCGCCCTGCTTGAAGGCAAGCGAAAACATTCACGACCGTTATCAGCCAAAGACTCTTTGCATTTTGTACTGCGCAGCCGCTGGGCCACTGGAAAAGACAGTTTTTTAGTTCCCAGAAATCGCAAAGTTATCGAAAACATCATCACCCATTTTTCTCAAAAATTCGGAGTCAAAATTTATGAGCGTGCGCTTAATTCTAATCATATTCACTTATTATTGAGAATCACGAACCGGCCTCTTTATCGCGCCTTTATAAAAGCGGTGTCAGGAAAAATTGCAAGTCAGGTTATGGGCCAACAAAGCTTTCAGCTCTTTTGTAAATCAAGACAGCCCAGAAGCTTTGAAACTGCGAAAATGTCTATGGCGGGCGATGGGGTGAAAACCACAGAAGAAAACAGCACTGAAATCAGCAAAAAGGGCCAAGGCTTTTGGGAGTTTAGACCATTTTCAAGAATTGTGAACTGGGGGCGTGATTTTAAAACCTGCGTGCAGTATTTGAAGCAAAACGTGTTGGAAGCGATGGGTTTCACACCTTACAAGCCAAGAAAAAATTATTACTCACAATGGATTAAGGAAGTCTTTCCGGATATAGGGTAACTAAGTCACTGTAGTGGCGTCGTAACATTCAATAGCTGTTACTTCTCAACATTTGAAAAGTTTTTTTCGGCCGGTTTCTTTACAAAAAGAATTGTTTCAACCGGACCATTTTCGAAGGAATCAGAAATATACTGAAAATCAATGCGGTATTCACCGGGTTGCAGGTCGGTAGCCAGCAGCCAGGCATCTGTGCTTTGCTTCACCGAGCTCACCCGCAAGTAGTTGTCCCCGAAAAATGCCTTGCGGTAGAGATCAATCTTCACTTCAGCTTCAGCTACTCTGTTCCACTTAAATGACCCGGCCATCGGTTGCTGCACCTGAATTTTCGGAAGCATTGTTTTCCCTACTAAGAAGGAATCCGGCACGTATTTAATTTTTGATTTAATTCCGTCTTTAGATACCGATTGGATTCCGATTTTGTATTCGCCGGTTTTCAGTTTCAGTAGGGCTTCGTTGGTTTTGGTCGGTTCGCTCATAACAAGGCCGGTCGTCTGATTTTCAATCCAAAGAACATATTTTTCGGCACCGGCGGCCCGGCTCCACCTTAAATTGACGTCGGCCCAGGCCTGATTTTTCCGGACCGAAAAATTATAATTCGGAATTTCGAAGTCGGCCACTTCTTCAGGGCGCGCCAGCAATTCCGACCACTCAGACCACGGCCCTGTTTCGCCCTGCTTCGAAACAATCCGGGTGCGCACCTGATAGTTTCCCACTTCCAGCTTAATTTTAAAATCCGACTTGTTCTGCGAAAAAATCAGAGGTTTGGTTTTTTTTCCGGAACTCTTGCTGACTTCAAGTTCATATTTATCAACCTCCGGCAGATCTTCAAGTTCAATCGCAACCGAGACCGTTCTGGTAGAAGAACTACTTTTACCGTAACCGGAATGACCGCAAAATAATACCAGGATTAATATACCGAGTGCCGCCTGCATGGCTATTTAACCTGCTGATTATTGGTGAAACCGGCAAGCTTGTAGGCCAACGCCAGCGACTGCGCGGGTTTCATGTTCAGCTTATTCAGGCCGTAGCGGTAAGAATCGATAAAATTTTTCTGGGCCCCCGGCCCATTGTGCAAAATCGTCTGGGTAATTGCCAGTGCGTTCGATATCGACAAACCGGTTTCTTTTTCATTCCGCAAGAAATTATATAGAATTTTAAACTCCGGAAAAACCCCTTTCGGATAATCGGTATGCAGTTTCAGATAGCTGAACGAAAGGCTTCGGCACTGCTCCAGCGAAAGCAGGATGCCGTTCGTATCTTCAAAACACAAACCCAGAAACCCCAGAAAATCTTTTTTAAGTTCGGCCTTGTTGCCTTTTGCGGATTCCGCAAAAAACTTGGCGGTTTCAAAAGCCTGATAAAATGGAAGGTTGAATTTTTTCTCGAGCACCAGCCCCTGAAAAAGGCTGATGAACGCCTCAACCGATTCGTTGTCTTCGCGGCTGTACGTAACGGCAAAATGCCGGGCATGCTCGTGGTCAACCCCGGACGCCACCAACGTACTGAGAATGCGGCCAAATCGGTAGGCCGCACCATTACAGTTTTCCGAAACCAACAGTGCAGTTTTCAGAATTTCGTTGTCTGGCAAAATCAGAAATTTCTGCGTCCGCAGGTACTCGACGCTTGAAATAAATTCTTTCGTCGATTCGCACACGACTGCAAAACCGCGCACACAGAAACACAGCAAAAAAGTTACAACGAGCGTTTTCAAAATGTCCAGACGGCATTGAGCTGCGGCTGCCAGCCGGCTACATGAGGATTATAGCCGTAGTCGAACCAGGTCAGCGGTACGTAAATCTTGCGTTTATATTCCAGTTGCTTGCTGTAGTTTGTTTCATAACCTGTTGTCATCAGCAGCGGCAGAAAGGCTGCCGCCACACTTAAACTTGGTATAACATTGGTATCGCCGTTGGTGCGATCGGTTAATTGCACCGAAACTGCAAGATTTGTTAATGCAAAAATCCATTTCCATTGAGTTATCAGATTAGCCGATTTTTCAAATGCTTCTTCGGCCAGCCGCTCTTTCAGTAATTCTGTCCGCCGATCTCGATTTTTAAAACTTCGGATTTGCGCTAGCGCCGCTCCGTAATGATCCGCATAGGTATACCAATAAACCATTCCCAGCCCGATTGCGCCCACGCCAATAGCCAGCTTTGAATTTGTAACCGCACGGGCCCGTTCGTCACTGCTGAGATCAGGCTTAAGGCTTGAACCTACAATCACCCCAGACGAAAGTGTCATCACCGAAGAGGCTACATACGGAAAAAGCAGCAGGACTCCCCGGTCGCGAACGGCTCCGGTCTCGAGCGCCAGTCGTTCAGAGGCTCGCGGTACCACCTGCAATTCGGGATAGTCGAGTGCCTTTAAATCTTCAAGTTTTAATGGCGCTTCAGGCGGTTCTTCCTTTTTTTCGACCGACGCTAACGGCGCTGCCGCCAGCGCAGCAGTTGCCGGCGATTGCGCAAAGGTTTGTGAACTAAAAATAAACAGAACAGCCACCGTGAAATTAAGTAAATTTTTTTTTGCCATGACACGATTTTAAAAAGCCCGCCAGCCACTGGGTAGACTAGAAAGACTTTACTGCACCATTGTCGGGTACCTAAGAGAGAAAAAGTCACAATCTAGACTCCTTAAAAAACCAAATTAGACTGATAAGAACCTGAGCCGTAGCAGGCCGGAAATTAAATGCACGAGTTGTTCAAAAAAAATCAAAAATGGTTGGCCTTCGCCGCTACAATTGCGGCCGGACTTTTATTATTATTATTTTCACCGTCAACCGCTTCAGATAAATCGGCACCGCCACCTGAAAATGTCCTGTTAAAACAAATTTTCCCGCAGTTGCCGAAGCCAAAACCCGCACGCACCGATAAAACCGCTGCAGCCGAACCTACAACTATCATTCGCCGAATGCCTTCTGCCCAAACCCAGCCTGCACCCGAGTCCTTGCTTCCGCATGCGTTGCTGAATCCGAGGCCATGGAAAATCTGGCTGAAGACGCAGGCCATCCGCAGCGAAGACAAACAGCACTCGGATGTTGTTCTGGCGCAGGTCAGCCGCATGTTGATTATCGAAGCCAGTGCCGAGAATGCAAGCCTGACTGAATTCAATTCTAATTCCCCGATAGTGGTTTATGATGCCCGTCTTAAAAAAACCGGTTTGATAAACGGTATGATTCGAGTTCAAACCCTGTCGAAGCCGCAGCTGGAAGCCGACCTCATTGAATTGAACGCGCGCATTACCGATTCGTTCGAAGCGATCAACACTTATTTTGTTACCGGCAATGATGCTATTTTTAATCTTGAAGCTCTGTATGCCGTTTTGAAAGCCAAGCCTTATGTCAATTTGGCTGACCTCGACATTACCAGCAGGACTTATGAAAAATTTTAAATTCGTACTTAAAATTCTGTTGAAAGTAAGCCTCGCCCTTGCACTCGTAACGAGTTGCACCCGTAGTGCATTCACCGCAAGTTCAAGTTCTTCTGTCGGAGATCCATTTTTAAAATATGCGTGGCATCTGAGTAATTCAGGACAAAAAGTTTTTGCGGCCGACGCCGGCACGGCCGGTTTTGATTTGAATCTGACGACCACCTGGCGTGCCGGAATTGTGGGAAGCGGCGTGCAGATTCAGGTTTCCGATGACGGGCTCGACGACAACCATGAAGACCTTAAAAGCAATTTTTCTTATTTGAATGAATCAAAAAATTACACGATTTCAAGCCCCTATTTAGCCACGATTGCTGCTCCGATCGGTGTTGACGACAATCATGGAACTGCGGTTGCAGGTCTTATCGCGGCCGTCGGTAATAACGGATTAGGCACCGTCGGTGTGGCGCCCGAGGCTTCACTCACCATCGCCAATTTTTTATCGGCTGCCGTCAGTCCGAGCCTGCCGAAGGAGCTGGATCAAGCCAGCGGAAATTTCGATATCTCCAACATGAGCTGGGGTTTTCCCCAGTACGTACTGACGCCGCTCGAGCCCACCTATGAAGCGCAGCTCAAATCGATGGTCACCACCAAACGCGGCGGCAAAGGTGCCATCTTTGTAAAGGCTGCCGGAAACGAATTCATCACCTATTGCAACGGCTCAACCACCTTACCCTGTGTCGGCAGTTCCAACTTTGATGGCGATAATGTTCTTCCCTACCTGATTGTGGTGGCCGCTTTGAGCGCCAAGGGCGAACAATCCTCTTATTCATCGAACGGGTCTGATATTTGGATTTCGGCATTCGGTGGCGAATTTGGCGACGACTCCCCTGCGATGTTCACAACCGATCGTACCGGTTGCACATTCGGCTATTCAAAGTCCGGCGAACTACCCGCATTTGACGGCGGCACAAGCGGCGAAAATCCAACCTGTCGTTACACTTCAAAATTTAACGGTACATCTTCGGCCGCACCAACCTTAACCGGCGCCGTTGCACTGCTGCTTGAGGCCAACCCGAATCTCACCTGGCGCGAAATTAAATACATTCTTGCGGCAACTGCCACAGTAGACGGTTACGCAACAGGCGCACAAACGCATCCGTTGGGTCTAACCCTGCCAACCGGTTACGACTGGGATCAGAAATGGATCACAAATGCGGCCCAGTTCAGATTTCACAATGCGTTCGGCTTCGGGCGTGTCAATGTGGATGCGGCCGTTACCCGGGCCCAGAGCCTTCCGGCCTCGCCACTGGCGCTCGGCACCTATACCGTAACCGATTGGGCCCATGTGAACACCGGCCTTAGCACTGCAATTCCCGACAACAGCGCAACCGGCGCCACCAGCATCTTGAACGTTGCAACAGCCTTAACCATTGAGGCCGTCCAGATCAAAGTTTCTGCCACGCATGCCGATATTTCAGAACTTGCGCTTGAATTAACTTCGCCGAGTGGCACCCGCAGCGTGCTGGTGCCGGCCCGGAATGCGCTGACCGGAGTTCCGAATTTCGTCAACGACATTTTTTTAACGAATGCCTTTTATCAGGAAACGACGGTCGGCAACTGGACATTAAAAGTGATCGATGCCAAAACCGGCAATAGCGGCACCCTAACGAGCTTCAGCCTGAATTTTTACGGCGGGGCCCATTAGGCACTGGCATTTTTGCAAAAAAGAAATACCTTTGCTTTAGCGATTGATTTTTGATTTTTCCAGTGGCGTAATCACAGCTGTGAATAAGTCTGTTTTGCTTTTCTTATTTTTTTGCAGTGCTCGCGGGTTTGCGGCCGAAATATTTAATCCGGTGCAATTGCCGAAAGAATCAATTCTGGAAAGCGCGATTATCCTCCCTGAGCCCGAATGGACGCCCCAGCTTAAAGAAAAATTTTTTAAAGTACGAGTTAAAATTTTTCCGCATAACTCAAAATACAACGCGCCTCAGGGCCGCGACACCGTCATCAATAAGCTCACAGTTTCGAGCCCTGGCGAATGCACGGTCTATAAATCAGAGCACCCCACTTCCGAAAATGAAATGACCCGCAACATCGTTCTGAAAACCGGCAAGAAATTTGAAATCACGACCGACAATTTGCCCGAGCCAATCTGGATCGAATGCGCACAACCCATCGAAGTTAAGCGGCCCGACTTTCCTAACGCCCCTATTACTTATGCCGGTACTCTTTTCCTAAAAACCATTAAACGAGCCGCACCTTATCTGACGGCCGTTAATGTACTGCCGTTTGAACAGTATTTAAAAGGCGTTGTGCCCTCTGAAATGCCGGCCAGCTGGTCAGCTGAAGCGCTGAAAGCCCAGGCCATAGCGGCGCGGACTTATGCCTATTACGAATTGGGTACTGAAGTTTCGGGCCTCGATCAGAATATGATTTCAGAACAATCCGGCGCACAGATTGACGACACCGTTACTTATCAGGCCTACCTCGGATTGAAAAATAATACGGCGGCCACCGACAGCGCCATCGATCAGACCACAGGCCTGGTGATGACCTACAATAACAAAGTCATTAAGGCTTATTTTTCTGCCGATAGCGGCGGCCACACCGAAGATTCCGCAAATGTCTGGGGCGATGTGCGCCCGTATATTATCGGTAAGCCTGAAATTTATCCTGATGGTTCCGTACCCGGCACTTCGTGGAATTACACGGCTACGTTTGCGGATTTAAGCCAGAAGCTTATTACCGCCGGTTTTTTGGCTGCGGGCGACGAACTGGCCGCACTTTTTATCGATCACACGGATCTCTACCCGAGCACCCGGCCAAAGTTTGTCGAATTGCGGCTGACGTCCGGTAAAGTGAAAAAAATCCTGGCCGTTGATTATGCCTTTGCCGCTAAGATCAAGAGTCCTTGGGTTAATTTTACTTCCGCAACGGATTCCAAAAGCATTGTTACTAATGGTCGAGGCTTCGGTCATGGTGCCGGCATGAGCCAATGGGGTGCGCGGGCTATGGTTGATAAGATGAAAAAGAGTCATGAAGAAGTGCTCGGCTTTTATTACACCGGCATTCAAATCCAGCAGTAACTAAACTGACCCCTCGGCCTATTGAATGTTCGTAAAATTGAATCGGTAATTTTTTCCAAAAAAAAAGGCTGCATTTCTGCAACCCTTTTTCAATTCCTATTTGACTAACGTAAATTAGAACGTGTAACCGCCACCAACTGTAACTACGTTAGCTGTTTTAACATCAGTGTTAGCACCAGTTCCAGCTGTCATTACAGTGCCAGTTTCGTAAGTCAAACGTGCAGCCCATTGTTTGTCGATGTTGTAAGTTCCACCAACTTGTAACGGAGTAACTAAAGACTTATCAGATAAATCACTGCAAGTTGTTCCGCCGAAGTCACAAGTACGAGAAGCTTTTAAACCAACAACGACACCAGCGTATGCAGTGAACATTTCGTTAATTTGGTATTCAGGCAATACTGGAATATCAAGATATGTGAAGTTAGCTGCAGTTGATATAGACGCAGCTGTTTGTTTGTAACCACGTTGTGTAACAACGCCACCGGTTCTTAAACCGAATTGGTTGCCAAGATCAAACATAGTTGTTGCTCCAGCAGAGAACATTGTCTGAGTGTCTGCGGTACATCCAGTGGTACAAGCTGCAGTTGCTTGAGATGCTGTTTGTCTTAAATCCAACTGTGCAGTCCACTTTTGTGTAGACATATCTAACGCGAAACCTACCGTGCTGATCAAACTAACGATAACAAATAAACTTTTCATTCTATCTCCTTGTGTGTTGTTAAGCTTTCACTTAATTATTTCTTTGTTTAAAAATTCTATTTCAGTTTTATTTTCATTCATAGTATTTTCTGAAAAATTGCCTTGTGTCAATCGGCTCGTTGCCCAGTAAATAGGCCAATTTATTATTTTTTTCGTTGTTAATTAATTTTCAATCGAGGTTTTACGCGTGACTAAACTCCGAATATTAATACCTCTGGCCACTGGCCTGGCTTTGATAGCCATCCGTAGTCATCGGTCTAAAAACGCCGATCAAGAATCCGTTATTCGCAAAACTTGAAAAGTCGGTTTTCGATTCGTAACACTTCTTAAAAAATACGAAAACGATTCTAAAGGTGAAAAGTTAAAAAACTGCAAGACGAGCAAAGTCTAGACTAAAGTAGTAGGGTTTTTCACTGGTCAAACAAAGTCGGCTTTGCTAGCCTTTATGTATGCATGAAAATCGAAAGTTTAAAAATTATCTGATATACCCGCAATTTCAGTGGCGTTTAATTCTACTTATGATGGGGATTTCACTTGTTGCACCCGTCATCCTTCTGACATTTCAGCTGAGTGTTTTTTATCAGCAATTGAATGATCCTTATATAAAAGCTTTACCGGAATCCCACCCGTATCTTGTGTTCCGTGATATGTTTCAGGAACAGTCGATTCTGGTTTTCGCAATCGGAATTTCTATTAGCTTTATTATTTCATTTGTCCTCGGAATTTTGATTTCGCACCGAGTAGCGGGACCGCTTGTAAAACTCAAAAAGCATTTTGAAAATGTGGCCGTTGATATGCAGAACGAAACGTCGGTTCACTTTCGTGATGGTGACTTTTTCAATGAAGTGGCCAGCGCTTATAATTTGAGGTTCGAAAAGAAGTAGTTACTCGAGCATCCTGTCTCCGAAGCGGCGGCTTTCCGCTTAGGGATACGGATTTTTTTGTCTGGCGCCTTCTATTTTTTCAGACAGGCCTTTTATTCTGGTGCGTTCATTTGCGGGCATTTTTTCAAAAAAATGTTTGGGGTTGTTGAGAGCTTCCTGCAAAAGCTGCTGCATTTTTTCAGGATCACCTTTTGAGGATTCTGTAATCCAACTCATAAGATCGGCAGAAATATTTAAAAGATCCTGCTTAAGTTCGGGCTTTCCAAGCGTCACAACTGTGGCGTCATGGTCTGCCTTTCTTCCGTCGGCGGTTTTGCCGGCCTCTTCCTGCATACGGCCCGAATCGCGCAGCAAAGACTGCGTGTCGCTAAGCGCATTGTGGACGTCATCCGCAATAGCGTATGCCGAACAAAACACCAAGCATAAAATAAGAAAAGTTTTCATAATTACTCATCGGCCGTTCGACGACTGGACGAAAGGGTAAAATTGCTTTCTCAATTTGAGAATTATTCCGAACAACATGCTTGCCTCAAATTGAAATTCTGTATTCAATGTTTGAATGGTTAATGTTCTGGCTCAGCATGGGCGCCGTCTTCTACTCTATTTTTACACTGTGGTTAGCATGAGCTCGACAGCCGTTATCGTTAATCCAGCGAGTGCTTGGATGCAGTATTGGTCTGCCAATCGCGTCAGTATTTTAATGTTCACCGTGGTAAATACGGCTGTTACTACCGTTTCGGAAGTGACCTCGCGCACAATTTATCCTGCAATAACGGGCCATGAACATCAGGGATTTTTCGTTCAGAGTCAGCCCGGACCGAAAAAAATCCATCAACAGTCTCTCGTCAGTATTTTCATGACTCTTTTTGCCTCATTGTTAGGCGGCCCGGTTTACTTTATGAAGCGCCGGAAAAGCCGTTTTCTATTTTTCATTTTATTCGGAACCTTTAACTCACTGATCAGCCAAGGCTTGTCTTCGTTTCTTCGCGATGGAATAGTTGTGGTTTTCCTAGCTCGGCTTGCCTTTGATTTTTTCTATAACGGCAGTCTCAAATTTTTATTGTTCGAATACACGCGCCCCGTGCTTTTGCGTTTCCGCAATAGTTACATGAAAGTGGGAGCCGTCCGCGTCACACAAGATTTCTTGACCACATTCTTACGCGTTGTAATGCTCAATCTAATAGGCCTACGAGGTTAGACTAAAGGAGAGCATATGTTCAAAAGTTCCGTCGGGTTGCTGATCGCAATCCTTTCTTTAAATCTGCATGCACAGGATCGCTTACCGCAAATTCCTGATCTAAGCGCGTTATCGCAAAGCGGCTACATCATGGGCCCAGGCAACGCCAGCTACCCCGTCAGCAGGAATTGGAAAATGTTGACGACGATCATGAACAACGTCGGGATTTTCGATTCGGTCACCACTAAAATCGAGGATGTTGTTTGCGGGACAGATCAGAATAAATCTGTGCTGGTTATCGGCGAACCTTCTTTGGCGTATCAATATATATTTGCTCGCATGGCTACCAATGCCTCTGGCAAATGCCCGAAAAACATGTGGCACGTTGACATCAACATCAGTAAAATTGAAGCCGGCCATAAATATGTGGGCGAGGTCGATGAATATTGGGAACGCAATATCTTAAGACCATCAGACGGCAAAGATGTGATCATGTACCTGACCTCTATCGGTGGCCTGATCGGTCTTGGTTCGCACTCAAATGATGATACCGGTATTGAAAGAGAATACGCGGCTAATATTACTGCGGGCCGTATGCGCTCGGTGGCGTTCATTGATAAGTACGAATACAACGACATCATCCGTTCGAAGCACTCTTATGTTCTTGAGTCATTTGCCGACAAAATCATACTGCCGTCTGTCGATGCCACTCAAACCTATCAGCTTGTTGATGTGATGATGAAAACGCTCTACCCGAAAATCATCCTGAATGAGCGAGAACTCAAATACATAATTAAAACGATAGAGTTTTATTCGCCGAATCGTCAGGAACCCGACCGCACGATGTCGGTGATCAACAATCTGGTCAGAAGTGCTGCCGCAGGAGCTATCAGCAAGCCCGTCGTTATTCCGATGACAATTGAAACCCCGCATCCGTATTTGCCAAGTTCAAAAACCGAATTCATGGTCGATATTCCTGAAGTTCAGTCGCTCCAGCTTGTCTTTGAATTTTTCGACACCGAATTGCGATTTGATTACCTTGAAATCAGAAATGCCTACGACAATACATTGCTGGATACACTGTCCTCTACTCTTGAACCGAACACCAAAACCCAGCTTTACCCAACTAACAAGCTGAAGCTGGTTTTTGTTTCAGACAGTGCCAATCAGAAAAATGGTTTTAAAATTTCAAGCGTTAATGGCATCAAGATCGAACCGAAAGTTATTACGCTTGAAGAAGCCCGCCGGGCGACTATGAGCATTGCTCAGGTACCGGAGTGGCTTGTTAACCGCGACTATTCGGTTATAAAACAACTTCAGGGCAAACTTGATGCCGACGTCGTTGGCGTGACTGAAGGCAAGCGAGACCTCATTCGTCTTGCGAAAAACGGTTACGTTGCCGGCCGTACCGACAACAAACCAATTGCCACAACTTTACTTGCCGGCCCCACCGGTACCGGCAAAAGTTACGTGGCCGCTAAGATGGCCGAATACATGGGCATGAAGTTGATCACCATGGACATGACCGCCTACAAAGATGCAGCAAGTTTCAAGATTTTTGTTGAAGTGATGGCCCGCAATCTGACCAACAATCCGTATGCGATGTATCTGTTTGAAGAAATCGACAAAGCTTCGGTTGAAGTTCTTGATCAACTTTACTTCATGATGGACGAAGGTATCTTCTACGATCCCTACCAACGCCCGCTGTTTGCCCGTGGTGCATTTATTATGATGACGACAAATGCCGGCGCAGAAGTAATTCTGAATAATCCCGACGATCCTGATCTCCGCAATAAAGTGCTGCGCGATCTCCGAACTAAATTTCGCGACAGCTTCTTAAATCGATTTGATGCCATTTCACTGTTCAAGCCGTTTTCAGATTCTGAATTTCTGCAATTGGCCCACACGATGGTTAATAAAAAATTATCAAGAATCAAAACTTTTTTCGACTGGAAGATGACTGTTGATAAAGCCACCTTCACTTACATTTCGATCTATGGCCGCAGCCGCGAATACGGTGCCCGCCCAATGGAAAGATTGGTTGAAGGCACGCTCGGCATCGGTATTGCCGATTATCAGCTTGAACACGGACCAATTGAACCCGGTTCTGTCGTTCAACTGACAAAACTTGCCGACACTCACAAATTCAGAATTACGGTTGGAGCGATTTCACTGGATTACTCGGTTGACACGCAGTCTTTAAATTTATTTTTCAAGAGTAAGAAAAACCAAAAGTTATTCACAATGTTTGACGAGCGCAATTCAATTAAGTAATTTTTTATAACTGGCCCCTCACGCTGTAACAACTCAAGGGGCCAGTTTATACTGTTGCAGGTTGGTCTACACGTTTTACCCTACCCGAACTACCCGAACTGAGCTTCAGAGAAAAGTCACTCTGTCTACTCTCTGAACATCGCTTAAGCTTCAAATGAAACCAAACGCATTTTAAAACTGGTACCGAAGTGGCAGTGTTCTCCTTTACCAATTAAAGGAGAACTTATGGTGAAACCCGCAAAATTGATTTTATCCCTTACTCTATGTGCCGTGACCTTGTTTCAAGCCCCTCTTGCACAGGCCGATAAACAGGATGCCGGCGTCTTTCTCGGCGCAATATTCGGCGGTGTCCTCGGTAATCGGGTCGGCAATGGCGATGCGGGCGCTACCATTGTGGGCGCGGCAATCGGCGCGGTTGCAGGAGGAGTCATTGGCCGCGAGCTTGATCAAAACGACCGTAACGAAATGCTGCGTGCGCGTGGCGATTGTCTTGAAAGAAACGACCGCTCTGAATGGCGTGGTCGCGACGGTTATGGCTCGATGAGAATTATCCAGCAAGGCTATCACCACCAACGTAATGACGTGGTTTGCCGCTCGTACGAAAATACAATTTACTATCGTGGTCGCCGCGAAATTACCCGTGGCTATGCCTGCCGCAACTCCTACGGCAACTGGAATGAAGTTCGCGAAAACGAATTTTCTTACGGCGGCCCACGTCGCCACATTCCACCGCAGCCAATGCCACGACATTTGCCAGAACCGATGCCACGACATATGCCGCCACCCGCTTATAGCAGCCCGGTTTTTCCGCCGGTTCAGTATGGGCCAGCCTTAGTTTGCGTGCCCGGTCATTATGGTTCGGGTGTTTTAGTTAACAACAATACTAACAGACAAGTTGCTGTGTACTCTGAATTTCATGCGTGTAATTTCGCCCTTCAGAATCAGCGCGGCGCTTTGATCTGTATCCAGGGCCAAGGTGCGCAAAATGCTTTCGCCATTGATGTGCGAACGCTGCAGTCGGTTGGATTTTTGTACCGTAATCTTCAGGAATGTGTCGGAAATTTCAGATAAACGCACTGCTTCTGTAAAGGGAACCGGGTACTAGTCGGCGATGTACGCACTGCCCGGTGTGGTTAAGCTAGGTCTGACAATCTGGCTTATCCGCACTTCATCAAGCCGTGCGGTTGAACTGTAATTTCCGTTCGCACTGTAACCTAGCCGCAAAAGGCCAGCTGAAGCCGCAAGTTTCGTAACGCCGGCGGTTCCGATAACTGACGAGCCTTTGGCCACGCCATTCAGGTAATACCTTATCGAGCCCAGATTCCAGGTGACCGCTATAAAATTGTAGCCCGTTGACAGCGCAGTCACTTCAGCGGCGCTTAACTGAATTGATTTCTTTTCGGTAAACGTCGTGCCGTTCGTGCTGCCGAGGAAATAAATATAGTATTTTCCGGCGCCGCCGCCGACCCGTTTAATTCCGTATTCAAAGCTTGCGGCCCCGGCAGTGTACTTTGAAATGATCGGCAAATACGTTCCGCCGCCCGGTAAAACCGGAATGCGAACCCGGGATTCCAGCGTGAGATAACTCGTAATCGTGGCCTGTGAAGCCGTGTTCGGCACGGTCATATAGTTGGCCGTGGTGGCCATCGTGCGGCCCTCGGCAAAAACAGCAGCACCGGAGTCAGCTGAAGTATTAACAGTTAATGTGTTGTTGACCGGGCCGGTGTAAAGGCCCGAATCTAGCGTAGGGTCTGCAAGATCAAGGTGATAGAGTGCCACGGCTTTGGCTGCGGTATGCACCCAGCTGTAAGTTGCCGGTGTGCTTTCAACATTATTTGCCAGGTCGATTTCGCGAATATCCATTGTGTGGGTCATGTTCGCTAAGTCGGTATACATTTTCGGCGACACACAGGTTTGGTATGGCCCGCTGTCAAGGCTGCACTCAAAAGTACCGGTTTCACTTCCTGAAAATACAAACGTCGCCTGCGTCGAATAGTTTGTGGCCGGCGGGCTTGAAGTAATCGTTGTATTCGGTTCAAGCGTATCTTTTGTCCAACTCTGAGTGACCGAGCCTGAGTTCAACACGCCGTTGGTCTGATAAATCGAAAGCAAATAAGTTCCATCAGTTTTAAATATCGTAAAACTATAGGCTGAACCGGCGCAAATCGTCGTTAAACTATTGACCGGATCAAGAACGTCAGACGCCGCAACCCCGCTGAGAACAACGGTTAAGCCATCTTCACAGGTGCCCGACAAAATCAGATTAATCGAATTTGCAATATAAGGATCAACCGCGGGCGTATCGATTGTCGGCAAATTCAGCGCCGTTGAATCTTTAATCCACTGCTGAGCCACCGAGCCTGAAACATTCAGCGCAAGATCTGTTTGGGTTAAATTGTAATTGTAAGTTGCATCCGTGGCTTCAGTGATTGAAAAACTGTAACTGCCGCTGCTGCAAACCGCCGACTGCGTATCATCACCGGTAAGATTTACCGTTGCGTTCACTTCACAGGTTCCGGAAATGGTCAGGCTACCACTCGTCGTCACCGGCGAAACCGTAGGATTATTTTTTACCGGAGCCGCAGGAGCCACGGTGTCATAGATCCAGGTGAAGTCGCGGTTGGCAGAATCATTAAGGCTTACAGGATCGGTCTGATAGACGGCTAATGTGTAAGTGCCATCTACGCCTTTAGCAATATTTATAGAATAAGTATTCGTACCTGCACAGACCTGAGTTCCCAGATCCACGCCGCCTTCCGACACCGCCACCGTGTGGCCCGACACACAGGCACCGGCCACTGTCAGCGGCGAGGTTTTTGTGTAACGTGGATTGTCTGTAAAACTTGTGATGGTCGGCGTTCCGGGAATTGTTGTGTCGCGCACCCACGTAAATGTGGTGGCGGCCGAAGCATTTGTGGCCGCATCCGTTTGAGTGATATTAAAAACATAAGAGGCATCAACGGCTTTAGTTATTCCGCTGAAAATAAATGAACCGCCGGCACAGGTCGTTGAAGCGGTATGGTCACCGACAATCGCCACTGTTGCGCCCGTTTCGCACGAACCTGAAATACTGATGGCGGAATCGCCCGAGGTATACGGGTTAGAAAGTGGGCTTGAAATAACAACGGACGCCGGCGTTACGTTGTCGAATGTCCACATCACTTTTACTGTTGCAGAAGAACCCACTGTGTTGGTTTGATAAAAATTAAGAGTATAGGTTCCACTTGACGCCTTGGTAACCGTAAAAGAAAAGGCAGAGGCAACACACACCATCGATTGCGCGGAATCCCCGGTGAGATAAACAGTGGCACCCGACTGACAAATTCCGGTAACCGTAATCGCCGCATTTGAAAGCTTTGTCAGAGTTACAGGATTTGTGATCACAAGGCTACCCGGTGCCGATCCCGGCGGCGTAACCAGCGCAGCCGACGGTGCATAACCTTCGGTCTTACCGCAACCGGCAAAATATACAACTGCTACAAAAAGTGAAAAGAACTTCAACATTATCATTACTCTACTCATCGGAAAAAAAAGTACTAAACTTAAATTTCAATGTGTCGAATTAAGACTACATTTCAATATGAGAAAAAATCCGGACGAATGTCCAAAACAAATCGGTGCCGGCGCGAATGTCGTCGTTGGTATCGGGCACGGTATATGCAACTTTAGTTATAGGGGAAAAATTGAACTTAAAAGATGATCGCATGCGAATACTCATTGTTGAAGACGACGAAAATGACCAGCTGTTAATCAAACGCGTGCTCAGTAAGTCGGATATAGTTTACGATTCTCTTTGTGTTGATAATCGTGAAGGCTTTATTTTGCAGTTGGATGCCTTCAGGCCCCAACTCATTCTTTGCGATTACTCAATCCCGCACTTCGGTGCGCTGGATGCTCTTAATTTACTGCGTGAACGCGCCTCTCAAATTCCGGTAATTATTGTGACGGGTGCACTTTCTGACGAACTGGCTGTTGAATGTCTTAAAAACGGCGCCATCGATTACATTCTGAAAGACAAAATCGTCAGGCTGCCTTCGGCAATAAAACTGGCAATTGAACTGGTTGATTCCAGACGCGAAAAACTTGAGGCCGAACTCCGGTTGCGGGCCAGCGAAATGCAACTCAAGACCGTAACTGATGTGCTGCCGGCATCGTTAACTTATTTCCGGAATAATTTTGAATTTGAGTTTGCCAACAAGATCAGTGATGACTGGTTCGAAAAAAAAATTACCGGGGAACATATCCAGTCCGTGCTGGGCCAGCGCGTTTATGAAAAAATTAAGAAGGAGATACCTGCACTTGCCAAAGGGGAACAGCTAAGTTTTGAATGCCTGCTGCCCGGTAAGAAAATCCGGCGATTTATCAATATCATCATTGTGCCCGATTTTGATGGTCCGCTCGGCGTTAAGGGTTTTGTTTGCCTGATTACCGACATTACCGAACGGAAAATTTACGAAAATGAGCTTAAAGAGGCCAAAAGAGCGGCAGACGAGGCCAACAGTGCGAAAACTCAGTTTCTTGCGAACATGAGCCACGAAATCCGCACCCCGCTGAATGTTATTATGGGGCTTTCGGAATTGCTAATTTCTGATCCCGACACCGAGTCCAATGAGCGCACCCTCTGGCTGAAAAAAATTGTCCGCAACAGCGAGCACCTGAAAAAAGTCATCGATGAAATCCTGGATCTATCAAAAATTGAGGCCGGAAAAATCCAGATCCAACTGCAGCGTTTTTCTGTAAATGAATTGGTCGCGCAGCTAAAGTCGATTCTCTGGCCGTTGGCGCGCGAAAAAAATCTCGAACTCAAATTTGAAATTGCCGACAGCATCCCCGAGTTTATTTACTCTGATCCGGCAAAATTACGGCACATTCTTCTGAACGTGCTTGATAACGCGATTAAATTCAGCAACGAAGGTCCGATCATCTTCACTGCAAAATTAGAAATCCAGAATCCGAACCCCGTTCTGAACTTTCTGATCAGAGATCTTGGAATCGGAATGACTCAGGATCAGGCGGTGCATCTTTTTGAACCCTTTACCCAGGTTGACAACTCGATGACCCGAAGATTCGGCGGCACCGGGTTGGGCTTGGCCCTTGCCCGGCAACTGGCAAGGGCGCTGGGTGGCGATGTACGCCTGACCTCGAGTGTGCCGGGACGAGGCAGCACCTTTTCCGTTACGATCGATGCCGGCCCCATCAAGGACTCCGAGGTCATTACTTCATTTCAATTGGTGACCGAGCACACTGTTAAATCGCCGGAACCCCAAACGTTTCGTCCAGATTTATCTAACATGAAAGTGCTGGTGGTTGAAGATTCGGTTGATAACCAACTTTACATTATGAGTTTTCTCAAAAAAGAAGGTGTCAAAGTTGAAGTGGCTTCTGACGGGCAAGAAGGCATGGCCAAGGCGCTGTCGGGCAATTACGACTTAGTGCTGATGGACATCCAGATGCCGGTTATGGATGGCTACACGGCCACCTCAAGGTTACGCAAAGGCGGCTATTGCAAGCCAATTCTCGCCTTTACTGCCCACACTCTGCAAAATGAAAATGATCGCTACTCGAAAGCCGGCTTTGACGGTTTCATTTCAAAGCCCGTGCGCAAGTCAGAGCTCCTTCAGTGGCTTTCAAAGTTCCGCCAGGTCAATCAGGCTGAAATGTAAAAAAGAAAGTTGCACCCTCTTTCAGTTTGGCCTCGGCCCAGACGCGCCCGCCATGCCTGTGCAGCACCCGCTTAACACTGGCAAGGCCCACTCCGGTACCGGAGAACTCGGCCTGACTGTGCAAACGCTGAAACGGGGTAAAAAGTTTTTTTGCATATTCCATATCAAATCCCACCCCGTTATCCCGCACAAAAAAAACGACCTTGCCATTTTCTTCGGATTTTCCGAATTCGATCACCGCCTTGGGTTGCTTCGAGGTGTACTTCCAGGCATTACCAAGCAAATTATCCAGCACGATCCGCATCAGCGTATTGTCGGCCGTGACTTCAAGATTATCCTCAATTTTAAAATAGGCATTTCGACCGGGCTCGGCTTTTTTAAGCTCATCTGCAACTTCATGCGCAAGTGCCGTCAAATCCACACGGCCGAGGTCCATTTCGCTTCGCGAAATTCGTGAAAGATTCAAAACAGCATCGATCAATTCACTCATCCGCCGGACGGCCGCAATAATCCGGCTGATATGCGATTTGCATTCTTCGTTCAGTGTGTTACCGGCATCTTCCAGCAGAGCTTTGCTGAAACCGTCGATCGCCCGCAACGGAGCTCTGAGATCGTGGGAGATCGAATAACTGAAAGCTTCAAGCTCTTGATTGGCTAGATTCAGATAGTTTCGCGAAACTGTCGTTTCATCAAGTTTTTCGGCCATACTATTGAAGGCTTCGCTCAAGGTTCCGAGCTCATTGGTTTCACGCACGTTTATTCGCACACTTAAATTTCCTCCGGCCAATTCTTTGGTTGCCGCAACGAGGCTCTGAATGGGCTGGTCAATCCGGTTTTTCATGCGTATTCCGATTCCAAGCGCAAAAATCAGAAAAAACAGCGAGAGCGTCAATCCAACCAGCAAGGGCGTAAATCGCACTTTATAAATCTCATTAAAAATCTTGTCTGAATCATTGGCCAGCGACATTTGAACTTTTCCGAGCTGGTCTTGCGCTTCAAGAACGTATTGATCGAAGCTCAGCATATTTTTTTTATAGCCACCGGTTTTTTGCATGATCTGACCGGCCGGTCCGGCTAAGAGCGCTTGCGTACTCTGCGCCTCCGTAATAAGCCGGAAGGCCTCTGAACGACCCTCAACAAGCGAAAATGTCACCCTAAAAAAACTTTCAATCTGGCGGTTTGCCGCCTCAAAAAAAAATTGGTCGTCGTTAGTGGGGGAAGATTTGATTTTCTGCAGCAGTTGCTGCTGTGAGGTAATCAACTGGCGAATCTGCCGTACCTGCGTAATGGCGTGAATCGAGCGATGCAGTTCAGCAAGTCCAGTAAGAGTATTCTGGCTGGCAAAATAAAGACCGACAAATTCCAGTAGAAAGAATGCCGAAATAACCAGTATGGTCAGAACCAGGCGATTGGCAATAGAGTGAGTCTGTTTGAATCCGTCGATAATCTATTCCTCTTTGACTACGTTTAGTTCATAGTCCCAGTTCCGGCGGTTGGTTTAAAATCAGCCAGTACAGCCCCAGTTGCCGGATGGCTTCCACGAATTTTTCAAACTCGACAGGCTTGCGCACATAGCTGTTGGCGCCGAGGCTGTAACCTTCGACGATGTCGCGTTCTTCCTTCGAAGACGTCAGAATCACCACCGGTACAAGTTTTGTTAATTTTTCATTCCGCATTTCGCGCAGTACAGTCAGGCCGTCAAGCTTCGGAAGATTCAAATCCAGCAGTACCACCTGGGGAGTTTGTTTTGTATCACGCCCATCATACTTTCCCCGTCCGAACAGATAATCGAGGGCTTCCACCCCGTCTCTTGCAACAATGACGTCATTTGTAATGTTATTTTTTTTCAGCGCCCTGATTGTGAGTGCTTCGTCATCTTTGTTATCTTCCACTAAAAGAATTACGTGCGAGCCGCTTTTCATATCTGGAATTATATTCGTCGCGGAACTTCAGTCGAGGTAAACTAATCGAGGCCGCAGAACGTGGCCATTTTACAGCGGCATTTTGCCCCGAGGCGGAATTACATCTTGGCCAACTCCCGCTTATTTAGTTTAATTTCCCAGTCACTGTTGGTTAAAGCCCTTAACCCGTTTCCGGCGCGTGCTTGATCGCAACTTTCGCTGTGGTTACCATCTTCAAAACTGGCTTTGAATTCGCGGCAACAGCCCGGGCGATTTTCGTAAATCGTGCAACTTCCACGGCCCCCAATTTTACCCTTGAACGCAACACATCGCGGTTTTTCCTGATCCGTACCGTTCATAACCTGCCGATGAGGCGGCATCGCTGCCGTCAGCCCTACGGGCACGCCAAAGCTTTCGACCAGAATTTCTGACCAATGAAATGAGACGCGGTAAAATGCGCAGCAAGCGCCACAGTTCAGGCAAGGATGTTGTGACATCGCCTCACCGTACGCACTTTCTCGGCATTAGCCAGTTTTTTTGTTGATTGACAAAAAATTCGGGCCATAAAAAACTTAAATGGTGAAGGATGTCGTTAAAATGGATGAGGTCGAAAAATTTTTCAAGTGTCCGTATTGCCTCGAAAAAATCTCAATGCTGCTGGATGTTTCGGTCAGCGGTTTTCAATCCTACATTGAAGACTGCGAAGTGTGCTGTAATCCGATCCAGCTCTCGTATTCCTGCGAAGAGTCGAAAGTCCGAAACTTTGAGGCTGTTAAAGCCTGAACGTCAGTGCAGCTTCAAGTTCCCGTTCCACCCTCTAAAATATCGCGGGCTCTTTTTTCGTCAGTCGGATCTGCTTTTCGCGGCGCTTTCCGTTGCTCTGCCTTCAACATCGAAACATCCAGACCCGGACACATTCGGCCTAGCTTTTCGCCCATTTCAGCATTCGTTCTGAATTTCATTTTGAAGGTAAAATACCGGCCAAGTTTATCTTTATAAGAAGTACCGGTTTTTTTATAATCATAAAGGTCAGAATTTTTAAGCGTACAGGTGTGGCTTGCAGGATCGCGCAACGTCAGGGTTTTGTCGGGATACGCCATATATTCACCACCGGCTTCAACGGGGGTTTCCACGACGAGGTGCTTTTTGCAACTCTGAATCTTAACGCCACTTTCCTGCAACGAAAATTTCGCGCTAACTGTTAAATTGCAGCCCTCAAGCGCGCTTGGCAACGCCGTCTGGGTGTTGAAAGTCCACTTCTGGCCAGAGCCCGAACTCACCTGAAGTTTTTCTTCGGCAACAAATTGACCGTTCGGAATTTCGCCGAAAGGAAAAATCAGAAAGCTCTGAGAAGAATTGCTTTTTTGCCGATTACCGCCCGGCTGCAGGAAAACTGAAACCTGACCATCGCTAGCAAATCCGAATCTTCTGAAACTTGAATTTGAATCACCTGCAAATACACTCATCGTACAAACACTTTTATCCAAAGTTTCCAGACGCGATAATTTTGTCTGATTTTTTGTTTTAAAAAATTCACAACATTCAAACTGCGCCTGTTCATCGGATTTACAACTGGCTGCAAAAGCGGTCCCATAAAAAAAGAGCAACGAAAAAACAATCAGATGGTTCATTTAATTTGCACCGGGTAAGCCCGCGCCAAAGCTAAAATCGAAGTCATAAATCCCCCAGAAAAATATTAGAACAGAAGATTGTCTATAGAATACTGTCCGGGCCCGGTCAATAGGATCAGCAAACAAATGGCTGCAAGATTAACTGTGTATTCGTTCCCGGGCGGAGTATTAGTTATCAGATAGCCTCCGCCTTTGTGGCCGATCAGACCGGCCACAACCATAACGAAAAGGCACATGAGAGCTCCAAACCGGGTTACGAGGCCTAGGCACAACAGCACCCCCCCGCCAATTTCCGCTGCCATTGCCAGACGTGCCTGAAGCGCGGGAAACGGAACATTGAGGCTTTTAAGCCAGCCCTCAAAGCCGACCATACTGCCGCTGCCGACAACGCCCAGCTTTCCAAGGCCGTGCGTGATAAAACAGGCACCGATAAAAAGTCGAATCATAAGTAATGCTGAATCCAGCATCGACGGAGTGGCTTCAATAAAAATCTGATGTAACGTCATAAACCGAGGCTAGCGCATCTGTTTCTCTTAAGCAATATTTACAAATCCCCAACCTTCTTCGCACCGGCAAAACTGAATAATCCGGACTTTCTCAAAGCTGACCACTGAACAAGTCCAACTTTATTCGACCGATTTTGCCGCAACGGCAAAGTCATCTTTCAAATATTCAACAGTGTCCGCGTCGGTATCGGAATTCTGGATAATAATAATGGGTTGCTCGGAAACTGCCCTCCGATTTCGGATTGTGCAAAAGATGTTGCCTATAACGGTGCCACGGCTGTCGCCAACGGCGTGATTCAGCAGAAACGGCCAGATGAATTTGTCGGTACCTTTTGATGCGCTGACACAGGTTCGAAAAAAAAACTAAAACCATACAAGCATCTGGCTTAACTTAACAATAAATTCTGTTAAAAAAGCTACTCCACGAGGACAAATATGATAAATATTCTTTTAATCCTGTTAAGTGTACTCACCTTATCTGCTTGTAACTCAATGTCGACTTACAGTTTACAGGTTGATTGCACGCCGACTGAACTCCGTCTGCAGAATTCAGAAAATTTCTGGGTGAATATTTCCCGCTACGGCCCGGCTTCGCAAAAAAATATTCTCATCATTCCGCCGACCGGAGGCACCAACTTTCTTGATCGCAGCTATGCAAAGAATTTTTGTATAGCGGGCTATCAGGTCTTTGTTCTGAAAAACTGGGATCTACAGACTGAAACCGGTAATTTTGATCTTGCGCTACATCAAAGATTTTACGAGCGCTCAGAAAAAGCAATCGACCTGACGTTGAATGAAATTAAAACGGGCTCTATCGGATTACTGGGCACGAGCGTAGGAGCATTGCACTCTGCCGTTGCCGCAAGTACAAAAGACCGTATCAATGCCGTGTTTATCATCACCGGCGGTGCGCCTTTGTCGTCTATCATAGTGAATTCTGATCAGGATGCGATGGTGAATCTGGGCGTAAAACGGAAACAGGCGTTTGGTTTCAAAAACAAAAATGATTATCTCTCAGCCCTTGCGCCTCAAATTAAACTTGAGCCAATGAAACTCGGGGATGGTTTTAAAAAGAAAAAATTAGGAATGGTCGTGGCACTCGAAGATACAACTGTTCCGTCCGAGGCGCAGAAGGCGTTGCAGAATTACTGGAAGCCAACCTTTGTAATTGAACTTGCGAATGGCCATTTCTGGGCGATCATAAATACGTGGCTCTATCATTCAGACGAAATTCTCGAATTTTTCGAAAGTTCATTGAATTTGAAGCGGTAAAATTCAGATTTCTGTTTCGGATCGTCCGCATCGGTAACAAAATAAAAAACTGAATTTTCGGCCCACAGTCCTTCGGGTTTCTGAGGGCTTAAAATTTCTTCTTTACAAACAACTTCACCGGCTTCATTCAAAACCCCGAATATCGCACCCCGATACTCACCGTCATCATAGGTGGTCTGGGTGTCTTCGGCAGCTGCAAGAAAAACAATTTTTTTTCCGGTTGCGGAGTTCCATACCGCAGCATCGGTAAATGAAAGCGGCACTCCGTTTAATAATCCGAGATTGCAGTTTTGAATTCCAGCGAAGCTCTTGGCTGTTACAATACCGGTTTGCAGTTCAGCAACGAAAATGTCGGCCTGAAGTGTAATTATCGAATTCTTGGCACCTCTTGCATTTCCACGCTGAAATAGTTTAAAAGCATTTCCGCACTCAACGATGCCTTCAAGATTCAAGTCATTTATTTTTTTGTTAAGTGCTGTAAACAGTCCGGAAAAATCAATCGTGTTAATACGGTCCGAAAGTATCAGCGCGCCGGTGTTTCGATTCGGCTTCGAGCCGGACGGCAAGGCCAGAATTGCTCCCAGTGACGCAATAACAGTGAGCGCTTCAAGATCAGGTTTAACTTTTTTTCGCGCGACCGCGTCTTCGGGCAGACTACCTGCGAACAATTTAATCCGGTCACAGTCCGTTTCGGCTTCTGTGAAAGATATTAAGCTTAAGTCATCGTCTGCCACGACATAAAATTTACCGTTCAGCCGAATCAGTCCACTCGCCGACGAAACATCCAGTTTTTTTATGAGTTCGGGTTTTATCGGCACGAAAATTCCTTTAACCCAGAGTAAAAATGTAATTAATACCTGTCAATAAGTTGCCAGCTTCCGGCTTCCCGCTAAACGCGGTAAACATTTGCCATGAAATCCATAAAATCCTTAAAATCACTGCTACTCACATTTTTAGCCGTTTCTTCGATCAATCTGACTGCAAACGCCGACACTATTCGTTTTGAGCCGGGACCGGTCCTGAAAATGGACACCACCTCTGTTGAAGTGACCGATGCCCTTCTGTTTGCCACTTCTGCAAACCTGACCAAGTTCATTAAGGCCGGAAACCAGGTTGTCGAAGTGACACGTCAGAACTGGCAGCCAGGTGTTACAATTTATAACTTTTCCAGAAAGCAATGTTCACTGGGTGGCACGGCAGGTCGGCTTTGTCTGGGCGGTGCCAATCTTGAAGTTGTCATACGTGAAACCAGAACCGGTTCGATTGCTAAAGTCGCGGCCACAAGTAAAGTTACGCTGTACCGCTAAAGACTTGAAACATCTCGTCTCATTTTGCTCCACTGAGACGTAAAAAAAACAAATAAGTGAATTACAATTGGTCACTTCTCTGCTAAGTCTCCGATTTCACGATTCATTTTTCATCCGGCTCCGCCATATTGCCAGACTTGCTTTACACTACTTGAACTCAGCTTGATTTTAAGGCCGGGCACCCGTGGCACCAAGATTGCTTTTATACTTGTAGCACGGGGGGCACTATGTATCCGGAATTAGAACAAAAAATATATGAATTTAAACCATTCGCCTACTTCTGCCTTGGCGTAGTTTGCCTTATCCTTTCACGCGACTCACGCTTACTCTTAACCTCAGGTTGCCTTTTTGCTTCGGCAAGCGGCCTAGTTTACTACCTGCGCTTCATCGCCCGCAACTAGAATGTAGAATGTACGCCGTACCTAATCCCCCATGGGGGATTAGGTACGGCGTACATTTTTCCTTAATTAGGCATGGAAAAAATTATTGAATTCAAAATAAATGATTACCTTATCCCGGGCTTTTTTTACGGAACGGCCTGGAAAGAAGAAAAAACAGAAGACTTAACCCTTCAGGCGCTGCAATCCGGGTTTAATGCAATCGATACGGCCAATCAACGCAAACATTATTACGAAGAAGCCGTCGGTCGCGGTATTCAAAAATTTCTGGAATTGAAAATCAAAACACGCGAAGAATTGTTTTTACAGACAAAATTTACATTTGCACGGGGCCAGGATCACCGCAAACCCTACAAAGAGAGCGACAGTTTTACCGAACAGGTCGCAAGCTCTTTTGCAAGCTCACTGCTACATCTGCAAACCAACTATATCGACTCCTATATTCTGCACGGGCCGTATGGAACCGGAATCGGCAAAGAAGATTTAGAGTGCTGGAAAGCTATGGAAAATTTACTGAAAGCAAGAAAAACAAAATTTATCGGAATTTCAAATGTAAGCGCCGGGCAGCTCCAAACCCTGTGCAAAAGCGTTGAACAGAAGCCAAGCTTTGTGCAGAATCGTTGCTACGCCAGACTTGGTTGGGATTCAGAAGTTCGCAAAATCTGCAAAACCGAAAATATCATTTACCAGGGCTTTTCATTACTGACAGCCAATCGCGAAGAAATCCAAAACCCACAGGTGAAGGCTCTGGCGAAAAAATACAACAAACTCGAAGCTCAGATTATTTTCAGATTCTGCCACCAATTGGGAATGATCTGCCTGACCGGCACAACCAATAATGCACACATGAAACTCGATCTTGCTAGCGAGGATTTTGAACTGACCTCCACCGAAGTATCGATGCTCGAGAATGTACGCCGTACCTAATCCCCCATGGGGGATTAGGTACGGCGTACATTCTTTCGACGGACCTGCAAGCTTTACAGGGCCACCTCTTCGAATATGGCACTCGAATTCAGAATCGGCTATGCTCCCCTCTAACCAAAGAGGTCATTTATGAAATTCATTATTTCTGTGCTGCTGTTACTTTCATTCGGAGCCCAGGCCGCGCCGCTTGATGCGCTTTCTAAAGTTGTCGGGCATTTCGATGTTATCTGGAACGATGGTAATATTACCACAGGCACCTCACGAATTACTCTTACCAAAACAAAGAACACCAACATTAAAATGATCGAGCAGGAAATACTCAGTCAATTGGTTAAAAAACTTCAGGATCGGTCAGAAGGTGCCGGCCAGGTTTCAAAAATGAAAGTAACAAGCGCCGCCTTCAAATCTCAGGACGCTAACGATATCGCAAGCGGCTACGCAATGGGAAATGCCTTCAGCCCAAAAAACACGGCCGGACTAAATTTCGGCGTGGCAACTGTTTATGCCGTCCTCAGAAACCTCAGTGCAGACAAAAATAAAGACATCATCACAACAACAGCAAGCGCAGTCTACAAGGAAAATGGCGAGCACCGTAAGGTGCAGTTAACAGCGCTGATCCAATCGTCAACCGGCGAACAGGTGCAATTCTTTTTTGTCGAAGGTACGATGTAATTTCGTTGCACGATGTGGTTTCATACCCTGTTAAGAGCCAAGCCCATGCCTCAAAGCTAGAATTCAGCTGCTTAATTTTCCGCAGTGCTGGATTTTCGGCAGTCCAATTAGGTCAAATTATTCAGTGATTTCGATAATTTGTGTTACAGCAGGTTCCGGCATGGCCGTTGCTTTATAGATAAGTAAGACACACAGGAGGCCACATGAAACTCTATATCGAATTTGCAGGAGCAAAACTTAGCGGAACAGAATGTTTAACTTATCAGGAAGCACAGTTTATGGTTTTTAAAATTATCGATCAGTGCATCGTTAATTATCGCAAGCACAATAATCGAAAAGTTTTTGCGCCTGAAGAAATGAAGTTGCAGACTAAAATTATGTCAAAACTGAAATTAATCCGTCTGAAGTAATTCGGCGCCGAACGCCAGGTTGAAACCTTTTCGAATTGTAATTTTTTGGGTAGCTTCGGTAAATTGTAAGATAAATCAAGATCGCATATTATCGAATTGCAGCGGCACCGAAAAACCATGGGCTTTCACCTCCTGCATCGTCGATTGCAGTTCATCAATACATTTTGAAGTCACCCGCAACTTTTCATCCATAATCTGCGCCTGAACTTTCAACTTCGAATCTTTAATAAATTTAATGATATCTTTGGCCATTTCTTTTTCAATACCCTGCACCAGTGTTATTTTCTGACGTAACAATCTTCCACCCGCCGGTTCGATTTCCGAAAGTTTAAGAGCTCTTAGATCCAGCCCGCGCTTTGCCATCTTGTTCTGCAGAATATCCATCATGGTTACGATTTTGTATTCATCTTCGGCCAGCAGTGTAACTTCCTTTTTATCCCAGTTCAGTTCGGCTTTGCTGCCTTTAAAGTCGTAACGGCCCAAAACCTCTTTTTTAGCCTGGTTGATGGCATTATCGACTTCCTGCATGTTGAGTTCTGAAACGATATCAAAAGACGGCATATTATTTCCCTGATTAGTTTTTAAACTATATCCGAGCGTGCTTTCGGGGTCAATTTCGCTTTTTTCAACAGGCACTCTATGAATGCCTGCTGAAAAATTAAAACTCTTCAATAGCTAAAATTAATGCTCGTGTTTAATAAAATCTGTCGCAGCATCCATCAGAGTGCTCTCGTCCAACTGATCCGGCAGTTTTCCAGCGGGGCTCAATTTATTAACGATTGTCGGCATCATATGAGTTAATTTCTCCGCGGCAATCGAAGGTTCTACTCCCATTTTAATGGCGATGTCCCGAATAAACTGATTTCCCATGATATTCTCAAGTTGTTCCTTAGTGATAGGGAGGCTCGGACCAGTACCGATCCACGACTCAAAAATTGCGCCCGCGCCTTCCTTGTCAAATTTAGCTTTCAGACCCTCCACGCCGCCACTTTGTTTTACAAAAGAACTAAAGCCCTCAACAAAACCTTTGACCTGAGTTTTGTCGCCCATAAAATCTTTTACTTTATCCATCAGTCCCATAAACGCTCCCTTTCAGAAAGTTGATTAAAAACCCAGACGAAGCCCGAGTAACCCCATCTTCAGATATCAAATGACGGAAGGTCAAACACGCGCACTTTTGAAAGAATATATTCCCTAGGACGGGGCAGAAGTAGCAGGGGCTCTGTCTTCATTTGGAACGGTGTCATCTTTGTCAGTTGCTAATTCAACTATAACTTATCAATTAATCCGCAAGGCAAGCCTGATACTCGTCCGGAAAGTTTGATTTCAGGTCTTCATCAACATTGAAGAATTTTTCTTTCTTTAAAACGTCGAAGGCTCTCTTTTTTTCACGCAAATCTTTGAGTTCGCCCGCAGCCCGTTCTTTTTCTCTGCGAACCGAGGCTTTATTCGGCGCAGAACCTTCTCTTTTGGTCAGTTCATCAACTCTGATTCTGAGTGCGTCCGCATTCGTGAAGTATTTGTCCCAGACACATTCAGAAATTTGGTTCGGGTCTGCAGTTGCAAATGCCACGCTCGAAAAAGAAAGTAATATCACCGCAACGCCGATCAATTTTAGCATTTAGCACCTCAAGTAACTTACCATCGGCTTGAAAATAGCTTTTCTTTAGTGATTATGTATCAGATTGAGAAAAATCCTAACGAACTATGACATTCTTAAACTGCCATGGATCAGTTGAATCAATCTCTTCCAGAAAAAATCCGGGACGATTTTTCAGTGGCGTCCAATCGGTGTAGAAGCCTTTTACCGGCCCTAAATATGGCAACTGAAATTCCAGACAACGCTGAAAGTCCATTTCGTCAGCTTCAACAATTCCGGCGTCGGGATTTTCTAGTGCCCAGGCCATGCCGGCGATAACCGCCGAAGTCACCTGTAAACCGGTTGCGTTCTGGTAAGGCGCAAGCTTGCGGGTTTCTTCAATTGAAAGTTGTGAACCGTACCAGTAGGCGTTTTTAGCATGACCGTACAAGAGCACTCCTAATTCATCGAACCCGTCGACGATTTCATTTTCATCCAATATCATTTGAGAACTTTGACGCTCGCCGATTTGTCCGAACATTTCTTCTAGTGAAAGCACGGCATCGTTACACGGATGATAAGCGTAGTGGCACGTGGGCCGGTAAGTGGCGTTTTTTCCGCTGCCAACAGTAAAATAATCGGCGATCGAAATGGCTTCGTTATGCGTGACCAATCGGCCGTATTGAGGGCCCAGCGTCGGGCACCAAGTGCGCACGCGCGTGTTGGCGCCGGCTTGTTGCAGATAGATCGCCGCCTGACAGCCCGATTCGTGTTGTTGAGCATTTTCCGGAATCCATTTTTCGAAAGTTCCCCAGCCGAGCTCTGCAGGCTGCATCCCTTCACTGATAAATCCCTCAACCGACCAGGTATTCACAAAACTATCGGCTTGCTTTGGCTTGACTGACCTCTGGGAATCACGTTCAGCGATGTGAATTCCCTTTACGCCGACTTTCTGCATAAGCAAAGCCCACTCTTGCCGGTTCGTGGGAACAATGAAAGGGATTTCCAGATCGAGTGCTAAATTAATCAGAGCCTGTTTTACAAACCACGAGACCATTCCGGGATTTGCCCCACAACAGGAAATGGCGGTGATTCCACCTTTGGTTTTTTGTTTTTCCGCTAACACTGTTTCCCGCAAGGCATAATTAGAGCGTGCCGAAGCTTTTTTTGAAGTGTCAAAATAAAAACCGGCCCAGGGTTCAACCACCGTATCAATATAAAATGCGCCGATTTCGCGGCAGAGCTTCATCACATCCAGCGAGCAAACATCCACCGATAAATTCACACAAAAACCGGGCCCCTCGTTAGATTGCAACAAGGGTTTCAGAACCTCTTGATAATTTTCAGCAGTTAAACCTAATTGTAAAAATCGGATTCCGCGGTCATCCAGCAATTTTCGATCAGTCACACTCGGGTCAATGACCACCATTTGATCCTTGTTAAATTTAAAATGGCGTTCGATCAGCGGCAATGTGCCTTTACCGATGGAACCGAAACCAATCATCACAATTGGTCCTTTGATCTGGCCGTAGTTCTGAGTTGTTGTCATGTGAGACTCCTTCATTATAAATATTCAGCTTTAATTTTTTGTTCGACTTTTAAAATCTGTTTCGTTGAAATCGGCGCCACAAAAATAGTGTCGTCGCCGGACAGAGTTCCTAATATTCCAAGTGAAATACGCCTGCGATCCAGATCGGCCGCAATCAAACTGGCCGAGCCGGGCGTTGTATGAATCACGACGACGCTCTCATTCGAGCGAATATCAACCACCAACTGGCTGACATCATGATTCGCGCGTGTCATTTGCACCAGATGATGTTCCGGCAAACGATAAATGATTTCACCTTCGGTATTATTGGCTTTAACGGCACCGATCCGGCGTAAATCCCGCGACACCGTACTTTGGGTCACATCAAATTTTTTACGCTTCAGCGCGCTGCAAAGCTCTTCTTGTGTGCTCGCTTCGCCTTCACGTATCAGCTGACGCAAAACCAGAAGCCGCTCTTGCGTGTCATTAGCCCGCTCGCTCATGAATCGCTCCTTTATTTGTCTGAACTTCAGTTAACAAAGTGCCGATGGTTTCTGCGGTTAAGGCCAGGCCGGCAACGCTGGCGTTTAGCACGCGTACGTATTTTACACCCGCACTCAAGGCTGTCATCATCGCTTTTACTTTCGTGAACATCCCACCGGATATTGTCCCATCAGCAATCATAAGATTTATCAGACGCGAATTCGCCCGGGGCACCAATTGCTTTTGGCTATCCAGAATTCCGTTTTGATCGGTCAAAAAAATTAATTTCTTTGCATCCAAAGCCACAGCAATCTGGCAGGCCGCCCAGTCGGCGTTGATGTTGTACTTTTCGCCATTGATGCCATAACCGATAGGCGCAATAACGGGAACCTTGCCCCCAAACTGATTCAGTATTTCAGCAATACCCGCTGTATTTACAGTTTCGACTTTTCCCACGCACATCAATTCTGAAGTGGCCTGTGAACAGAAAAGAATTTCAGCCGTAGCACCCGAAAGTCCAAGCGCAGAAACGCCTGCCCTTTTCAGATTCTCAACCAAGGCGCCGTTCACTTCTTTAGCCAGAACCCGATCAATTACCGTCATCATTTCCGGAGTTGTCTGACGTTGGCCGTTGATAAACTGCCATTCAATATTTTGACGGGTCAACTCGGCATTAATGGCTGGACCACCGCCGTGCACCAACACCACGCGATTGCGGCGCTTCTGATAGCCCCGCACTAAAGCGGCCAGCTGCTGAACCGTTTCAGAATTCTGCAGCGATGATCCACCTAATTTAATGACGACGATCGGCTTTATCATGAATACTCCGTAACTTTCATCAACAATACTCCGTATTGATTTCAACATACTTCCGCGAAAGGTCGCAGCCCCAGGCTGTGGCGCTCAGTTTACCCGAATTTAAATTGATTTCCATTTTAACGATTGATTGCTTCAGCAGAGCTTTTACCTCTGTATGTACAAACGGAACCGGCTGGCCTTTTTCAAACAACAAAATACCCTGCAACTTCAGAGTCATCTTATCCAACTGCACAGAGGGAATTCCTTCGGCTCCGAGCCTTGCCAGAATGCGGCCCCAATTCGGATCTTCACCATGCACCGCCGTTTTTACCAGCGGGGAAAGGGTTACTCCCCGCGCCGCTTTTCTGGCTAAAATTAAATCGTCCGAACCCTTGATTGTAACTTCGATCAATTTCGAAGCACCTTCACCATCGGCTGCGATGGATTTAGCTAGAAAGATCGCGATGTCCTCAACGACTGCTTCAAATTTCTGAATGTCTTTTTCATTTTCCAGCGCAAAGCCTGAAGCACCGTTTGCCATAATGAAGCAACAGTCGTTTGTTGACGTATCGCCATCCACGCTGATCATGTTAAAGCTGACATCCGCAGTTTTCTTGATCAGGGCGGCCGCATGTTCCTTCGTCAATTTTACATCCGTCAAAATGTAACCCAGCATGGTTGCCATATTCGGATGAATCATTCCGGAGCCTTTGCTTATTCCCGTGATGCGAATTGGTCCGCTTGATAGGTTGACCACGGCCGAAACTGTTTTCGGTACCAAATCTGTTGTCAAAATCGCGGTAGCAAAACTTTCTGCACAGTCATTTGCCCGCGAAACCAGTTCCGGCATTGACGGCAGAATTTTATCGGTGTCGAGCTGCTCGCCTATTTTACCGGTACTAGCTACCAGCACCTGATTTTGATCACAACCAAGGCTTTTCGCCAGAGCAGAAACCATCATTAAGTTTTTCTCGACGCCGATAGCACCCGTTGCGGCATTGGCCTGGCCCGAGTTCGTCAGAATCGCGCGGATATTATCCGCCGGCA
>JANPPN010000068.1:0-16777 GCA_031428535.1 Bdellovibrio sp.
GTCAGTTGGATTTTCGGTTCTGAAATTAAAAACTTCACCGTTGCCGGAATAAAACTGATTCGCCCCACTTTCGACGATGTTTCAGTCAGGCTTGAGTTGATGAGCGGTGCACAGGTCACCATTAACAATTCGCGGGTAACTCCGCAGATCATCCGAAACTACCGTGCCGTCGGCAAAAGCAAAACAATATTTATGAATACGGCAACTCTCGAAGGCGAAGTATTACGGCCGCTCGCTGAAGATCCTTTTTACGCAACTGAAGCCGTGAAGCTTGAAAAGGCCGATACCTTGGCGCTCGAAACCGACCATTTCATTCAGTGCGTACTAGGCCGTAAAAAGCCAGCCATCACTGCGCGCGAAGCTTTGCAGGCGTTGATCAATGTTGAAAAATTTATTGCCGCTCTTGAAGGTAGAAAAAATTGACTCCTCAGGTGATGATTATCGCAGCCGAGGCTTCAAGTGCACACTACGCTCTTAAACTCATGCAACACTGGAAAGCTTCCGGAAAAACCTACGGTTTTTTTGGAGTAGGCTCTGACGCCATGGAAGCGGCCGGTTTTGAACGATTCGGAAAATCCGAAGAGATGGCCGTCGTCGGCGCTGCTGAAGTTGTTAAGCACTATGCGCAGTTGAAAGCAGTTTTTAATAAGCTCGTCGAGCAAGCGGCGGCTCGGCGCCCGCAGGTTGTAATTCTGATGGATTATCCCGAATTCAACCTGATGCTGGCCAAAAAATTACATGCGATGAATATCAAATGTTTTTACTACATTTCCCCGCAGGTCTGGGCCTGGCGTAAGGGCCGCATCGAAACGATCAAGAAATACTGCGAAAAAGCGTTTTTGCTTTTTCCGTTTGAAGCCGAGTTTTATAAGGCTAAAAATGTACCGCACGAATTTGTGGGCCATCCGTTACTTGATGAGCTGAATGAGGATTTCCTCAGCCCTGAGAAGATCCGGTTTGCAAAAGAAAAATACGGAATCAAAAGTACTGAAAAATTGCTGGCGCTGATGCCCGGTTCACGTCGGGGCGAACTTGACCAGCACCTTGATATTCAGCTGGAAGTGGCTCGGCGGCTGATGCTGAAATACCCGCATTTAAGAACGACCATATTTCTGGCCCCGACGATTAGAAAAGCAGAAATGCAGGACCGCCTTGAAAATTTTAAATCACCTTACATTCTGCTGCAGGAAGATCCGAATAAAATGATCAGTATGGCCGATTACGTACTGGTGGCTTCCGGCACGGCCACGCTGATGGTGGGACTACTCCAGAAACCAATGGTCATTATGTACAAGCTCAAGTGGCTGACCGGAGTCTTTGCCAAGTTATTCATTCATGTTAAATTTTTCGGCCTGGTAAATCTGATTCTCGATAAAGAAGTGGTGCCCGAACGAAAACAGCATGAGGCCAACCCCGATGAACTTTTTAATCTGCTCGACCGATTTATCAGTGATCCGACTTACACTGCGGGGGTCGTTGAAGAGCTTAAGAAACTCACTTTACATCTCGGCAAAAGAGGCGCAACGCAGCGAGTGGCAGAAAGTCTTGAAAAATATCTATGAAAACTTTGTGGCCTGCCGAAAAAATTTATCATTTTTTTGTGTCCACTAAAAATTATCTGTACGACCGACAGTTTATCCGCCCGGTTAAGATAAAATTTCCGGTCGTTTCTGTCGGTAATATTTCATTCGGTGGTGTCGGAAAAACGCCGTTTATTATTTTTTTGGCGCAGGAACTGGCGACCGATAGCAAAGTAAATATCGTCACCCGCAGCTATAAGAGTTCTTTAAAGTCTCCCCGCACGGTTAATCTTCAAGAGGCGGATGCCGCCGCAATTTACGGCGACGAAGCCTGTTTAATTCAAAAGATGCTTCCGGGATGCAGTGTATGGTCGGGCCCGAACAAGGCGTCGACGGCCGCCGCGTGCACAATCAACCAACCCAATGTTATTCTGGTTGACGACGGCTTCAGCCACCGCAAACTGCAACGCAATTTTGATCTTGTCCTGATTGACGCAACCGTCGGAATTGACGATTATCTCCGCGAGCCCGCCCGTAACCTGAAAAGAGCACACGCCGTCGTAATCACTAAAACCAATCTTGTGGGGCCGCAGGCCGTGAATCAGCTCGAGAAAAAAATTCTGGGCGTGGCCGGCAATCTCGGGGGCCATATTTTTACATCCGAAGTTAACACCAGTCTTGCCGCAAAAGTGTCGGAACCCTTGTTTGTTTTTTGTGGTCTCGGACGACCAGAAACCTTTGTACTTGATCTGCAAATTCAGGGTTACACGATTGCAGAAAAAAGTTTTTACCCTGACCATTACAGTTATTCTTTGACTGACCAGCAGAAACTCTTCGATCGATACTGTCAGTTAAAAAGTGCGCAGCCCGGTCTTAGGCTGGTAACAACCGAAAAAGATTTTGTTAAAATCTCACTTCCGGCCTTAAAAGAAATTTTAATGGTTACCGAGCACCGGATTACCATGACGGCCGGCCCAAAGGAGGTATTGCTTGAGAAAATTAGGCAAGCTCTTTAGCAATGCGGCAGAAATGTTTTGGTCGCTTTTACCATGGTCGTTTAATCTTTATTTTGCGAGAGTACTGGCGTTTCTCTGGATCGACATCCTGGGGCTGCGAAAAGATGTAATTGATTCCAACCTCGAGCTTGCCTTTCCTGCGATGACCGCGGCCGAAAGAAGCCGAATCGGAAAAAAATCGATGATAGGTCTGTGTCGCAGCTTTTTTGATGTGATCCGGATTCCGCGAATAACCGATGAATGGATTGATGCTAACGTGATTTTTGAGGGGCAGGCGCAGATTGAAGAAATTCGGACGTCGTCCACCGGAATATTCTTCCTTTCACTGCATCTGGGTAGCGGAGATCTGGCCGGTGCAATTGTCAGCCGCCGGATAAAGCCGCTGACTCTCATCAGCAAGAGATTTTCCAACCGTTTTCTGGACGCCTTCTGGTTTGAACTCCGCGAGAAATCCAAAACCCTGTTTATTGATGCTCATTCCAAAAGTAATGCCTTTGCTATTCTTGCGGCGCTGAAAAAACAGCGGGGCGTGGTGTTTGTACTCGACCAATTCATGGGCCGGCCTTATGGGCTTGAAACTCATTTTTTCGGGGTCAAAACCGGTACGGCCTATGGTCTGGCTTTGTTTGTAAAAAAAACCCAAAAACCGGTCTATCCGCTTTATACCTATTGGGATGACAGTTCGAAGCTCCATATCTGTATCGATGAAGCAATTGATTTGAGCAGTGAACTAAGTGAAAATAACGAAGTGATTATAAATAAGTTCAATCAGGTTTTAGAAAAAATAATTTCCCGGCATCCTGAACATTGGATGTGGGTTCACAAGCGATGGAAAACCTACGAATGATTGGTAAACTTTTTTTACTGTTATTGTGTGCCGCCACTTTTTCATGCTCGACCCTGCTGAAGTATGAAAAAAATAAAGCGGTTTTTAAAAATGAAGAGTTTGAAAAAAAGGTCAAGATCATCGAAGTCGAAGATGCGAAAGAAGACACTTCGAAAGTCATGACACTGCCGGAACCCGAAATTACCCCGGCGCCGCCTGCGCCCGAATCAAAGCCGGTTGTAAAAAAATCGAAGAAGCCGAAAAAAGCCGAAGTGCCGGTGGTGCTCAAGCGCCAGCCTGAAATCGAAGATTCAGAGGGCTTTGATAATTTCCGGCGGCCATTGATAGATCCTTTCAGAGTCGGTGAAAAGATTACTCATCAGGTGAGTTATTTAGGCGCGAATGCCGGCAAGATCGCCTTCATTGTAAAACCGTTTGCAACCGTCAATGGCCGCAAAAATTATAATTTTTTTATTGATATTAAATCCAGTTCATTTTTTACGAGAGTTTTCGCGGTCGATGATCAGATCCAGACCTACGTTGATTACGAAACATTAGAGCCCGGCGCTTATAAGCTCGATATCCGCGATTCAAATCAAGTGAAAGAAGCCAGATCGTATTTTGATTTTGAAAATCTTCGCGCTGATTACTGGGAGCACAAGTACACCGAAAGCCAGGGGCATCAGGAAAAAAAACTGAATTGGGCTATTTTGCCGTATTCGCAGAACCCGTTCAGTGCGGTTTTTTATATGCGGGTTTTTAAATGGAAACTCGATAAAGAATACCACTTCCGGGTAGCGGACGACGAAAAAAATGTGGTCTTTAAAGCGAAAGTACTTGAGAAGGAAAAAATCACGACTGAGGCCGGTGAGTTTAACGCCGTCAAACTGAAAGCCGAAGTTACCGCCCGTGGCAATCTGGCAAAGGCCACTGATTTTTATATGTGGATTTCCGATGACGACCGTAAATTTATACTGCGGATCGAAGTTAAATTACCGGTGGGCTCTCTGGTTTCAGAAGTCATTGAGATCAATGAAGGCCGCTGAATCCGTGCTGAAATCCAATCTTGTTATACAAACGGCGTTTCTCGGCGATTTGATTCTGAGCATTCCGCTGTTACAGCGGATTAAAAAAATATTCCCGGATGATAAACTTATTGTCATGTGTAAAAGCGGGCTTGGCGAATTTCTGCTGAAAGAACAGCTGGTGGATGAAGTCATCGAAGTTGAAAAGGGCAGTGCCGTCAGCTACCGGCAGGCGCGCGAAGAACTGAATAAATTTCAGCTTCGAAATGTTTACTGTGTGCATCGTTCAGTTCGAAGTTTGTTTTTTTCTGCCGGTCTGACGGCCCAGAAAAAAATCGGTTTTTCCTCTCTGCTAGGGTTCTGGATTTTTGATGAGGTCATCGATTATCCCACGAATAATCCCGAAGTTTTACGGCAATTTGCAATTCTCGAAACCTCTGATCCTGAAACTTTAGAACAGCTCGCGGTTGAGGACTTTTCAGTTCTGAACCAAGCAAGTTTACCCATGGTACCGGCGTATTTTTCATTTCCGGCAGTCGGCGGTAAGCGCGTACCCTCAAAACGGGTGGGGTTGTTTCCGGGAAGTGTCTGGGCCACAAAAAAATGGACGAAGGCAGGCTTTGCGGAACTCGCAGTTCTACTGATTAAGGCCGGTTATCAGATTGATCTGCTTGGCGGCCCGACTGAAAAGAAATTATGCGATGAAATTGCAATGCAGGCGGGTGATGTAAAGGTGCTTGCCGGCAGTCTGACGATTGCCGAAACCATTTCCAAGCTCGCAGAATACGATCTGGTCGTTACAAATGACAGTGCACCTACACATATGGCGGCCTATCAAAACACGCCTGTACTGACGATCTTCGGGCCAACAACCTTAAAGCAGGGTTTCAGACCATGGAGCAACAATGCAGTAGTGGTTGAAAATACTTTGCTTACGTGCCGCCCCTGCGGAAAGCACGGCCATAATGTCTGTCCGCTGACTCATCACAACTGCATGAATACCATTTCAGCGGCAGAAGTTTTCGCAAAAGCCCTGCAGGTTCTAAACGGCCAGAGGTAGAAATAAGGTCATGGATCATCAATCAAAGAAATAAACCCCTGCTCATATCTAATTTAAAGCGTATTAGGCGTACTTTTGGTAATTATTGACAATATACATACAAATAGTGTACATTTCTTTTATGGGTGAGTTGTTTCGAATTAATAATAAGATCAAGATTATCATCTGGCCAAAGGATCATGACCCAGCCCATGTGCACGTTATTGTACGTTCGGAAGGAATCGAATTCAGAGTTTATCTTTCAGATTTAAGTATTGAGCCTATTACGACAGATCAGCTCTCATCGCGTGATGAAAAAATGGTCTTAGCATTTATTAATAATAATTTAACTTTTATCGAGGAGAAATGGCATGAAATCCAAAAAGATCAATAGAAAAAAATCTAACATCCTTTCAGAGGACGATTTTAAACCAGAAAATATTAAAGCTAATATTACTATTCGCGTATCGGGTGATTTATTAGATGCTTATCGTGTTGAAGCTGAAAAGCTTGGTATTGGCTATCAAACGTTAATGCAAATTAAACTTAAAGAAGCCTTAGAAAACCCTATTGAAAAAAGATTAGAACGCCTTGAAGAGGCTATGCGTCGAAGTAAGGTTGGTTAATTTACCTCGATGGATATCTTTTAAAAACGACCACTAGAATACGGCAGTTGATCACAAAATCAGTTAATTTATGAACCGGCATAGATCTTAAAACCAGAGTTATCTAACTGAAATCTTTTACGTTGATTGAATACTTCCGGATTTTACGGAGCAAAGTGTTTTTCGGAATATTTGCCTGCGCAACCGTTTGATTAATCTTACCCTTGTTGGCTTTCAGGGCACTCACGATAAATTCTTTTTCGGCGGCTTCTTTGAAAATTTCAAAGTTGAGCGGTTCATTCGAGTGCAGCATTTCCGTTGAGGGCCGCACCTGTGCAGGATGCACGTGCCCATCGGCTTTCATCTGATCCGGAAGGCTGGATTTCGTCATAATCGAAGAAGACTCCACGATAAAAGCGCGCTCGATAATATTTTCGAGCTCGCGGATATTTCCCGGCCAGCGGTATTTTTTCATCAGTGCCAGACATTCCGGCTCGATCGAGTTGATATTTTTATTATGTTCTTTTGAAAATTTCTGCAGAAAGCTGACGGCCAGCACCGGAATATCATCCGGACGATCCCGCAACGGCGGCAGGAAAATCGGCATAACATTCAGCCGGTAAAAAAGATCTTCGCGGAATTCGCCGGTTTCCATCATTTTTTCGAGATTGCGATTGGTCGCGGCGATAATTCGGGCGTTGGTTTTGACCTCGCGGTTACTGCCAACAGGTGTAAATTTCTTTTCCTGCAGAGCGCGCAGGATTTTAACCTGCATTTCAGGTTTGAGTTCTCCGATTTCATCCAGAAACAGCGTGCCGTTGTTTGCCAGCTGAAACTTGCCGATTTTCCGTTCGATGGCGCCGGTGAAGGCACCTTTTTCATGGCCAAAAAATTCGGATTCCATCAGATTTTCCGGAATAGCGCCGCAATTGATCGCAACGAAAATGCCGGATTTTCGCGGCGAATTGAAATGAATGGCGCGCGCCACAAGTTCCTTGCCGGTTCCGTTTTCACCGCGGATCAGAACAGTTGTTTCAACTTTACAGAGCTTATAGATCAAACTGAAGACTTCTTGCATTTTTGTATTGTTGCCGACAATTTCACTTTCGATGTCGTCATCAAAAATCGGATTTGAGGCCGTCAGATTCGAAATCATTTCATGGGCTTCAAGACTTTTTCTGACGATATCGGTGAGTTTTTCGGGGCTGACCGGTTTTTCGACATAATCATAGGCGCCTTCTTTGATGGCAATAACCGCATCATTCAGGTTGGAATGCGCCGTCATGATCACAACGAAAGTACGCGGGTCGTGCTCTTTGATTTCTTTCAGGGCATCGAGCCCGTTCATTTCCGGCATGCGAACATCCATCAGAATCAGATCGAAAGGGTGCGCCTTTACACGGTCGAGCGCTTCGCGGCCGTTGCTGGCCTCTTCGATTTCAAACTCAATCTGCAGATTTGTATTGTTCAAAATCGAGACGACCGACTTTCGCAGCTCGGCTTCATCATCTACGATCAGAGTTTTTAGTTTTATCACACGTACCCCTTTATTGACTTAAGTTTTAATAGTATTAACGTTAATATCGCTGGTTTCAATCGGCAATCTCACCAGAAATGTCGTACCTTTTTTAACTTCGGACCTCATCGAGATCTGGCCGCCGTGCAATTCAATAAAGTACTTTACCAGATAAAGCCCCAGTCCCGTACCCTTGGTTTTGTAGTCTTGCGATTTTCCACGCACAAATTTCTTCCAGACAAGTTCCTGGTCTTCAGTGGGAATTCCTTCGCCACTGTCTTCAATTTCAACACAAACTTCAGTATCCGTTTCAAAAGAGCGGATCATCACCTTGCCATTCTCGGGCGTATATTTGATGGCGTTTTCGATGATGTTCAGAAAAACTTCAGTCATTAACGTAACGTCGATTTCGATCAGGAACATCGGCTCCAGCACCAGGCCGATTTCAATTTTTTTAGAGCGTGCCAGTGGGCTCAGACGTTCAACGACGTTTTCGATGATCCCGTTAATGTCCGCCGTTTCTTTCAGAATTTTAAAATCGCGGGATTCAACTCTTAACACTTTTAAAATTGACTGGATGTAGCGGTTCAGTTCTTCAGAATAATCTTTCAGGCTGAGGAGGTCGGTGCGGAGCTCGGTATTCAAGGTGCCTTGCGTAATAACCCGGTCGAGAACGGCCTGAATTTTTGCAATCGGCGTTTTCAGATCATGACTGATCAGGCTGACGAAATTATTTTTAAGCTGTTCAAGCTCGGCAAGATAACTTTGCTGCTGCTGCAGGCGTGCGTGCGCCTGTTCGATTATCAGAGCCTGGTGTCCGATGAACAGCACCCAGACCAGAATAAACAGACTCATCGAACTGACAATCGGAATCCAGATGTTAAAGCTGTCAAAGACCCACGCGGAAAAGGCGGCAGTCAGCGTGGCCAGCCAAGCCAGAAAAAATAAAGCGATTGCCTGCGGGTAGTGCGAAATTATCAAAATTGCAAGACAGGTCAGCAGCAATAAAAAAACCGCATACACATAGCTTGAAAATTTTTTAATGAAGCTGTCTGAACGCAAATTTTCCGTAACCGTGGCCCAGAACTCATGCCGCGCTTGCAACCCGATGGGTGTCTGAATCTGCGAATTGTTCGACTTCTCTGCACCGATCAACACGATTTTACCTTTGAAGAAATCTTTCGGAAGGCTTTGGCTTAAGGCATCGGAGAATGAAATTTCAGTGAACAGATGATGGCCCTTGTAGTTGATAGTCGGCAGACTGGCCGCGCGGTACTTCGGAATTCGGCCACTGAGTCTTTCGGCCATATTCGGAATTGAATCCGGTGTTAAAATCAGGCGTCTGACAATTCCGTCATCATCCTTCAGGGTGTCGATATGAGCGATGTTCGACTTATCGGCCTTCGTGGCAATCGGAAGCGAGAGCTTTTCGGGTAATGCCGAATTGGCCGACCAGACAATCCGCGGATCTTTGAACGTAGCGGTTTCCTGATTCGATAGCCTGATTTGTCCGATATTATCGCCGAAATAAAGCGTAACGCCTACTTTGCTCGGCTCCTGTTCCAGAACAGTGGTCAAAAGTTCACGCCATAGGTTGCGGTCCCAGTAGAAACTGTCGCTGAGGTCGGAAAGTTCGTTAGTGTTGATAAGGCTGCTCGTTTTAAGGTCATACATCTTAGAAAACTCAGAATTTTTCAGGGTGATCAAAACGATTTTTTGTGAAACTTCCTGCTGGCCGCGCAGTTGAAATCGGATGTCGTAGTTGCCGCTTTCATCGAACTTCAGGAAAAAGATCGAAAAAATCCAGCAAATCAGGGCTCTAAGCAAAAATCCGCGCTTTTGGTATATCCAACGCATCCAAACTGAGATTCTTGAAAGAGATTTTTTCACGCGATGCAAAAATAGCGAATTTCTGTCGTTATTTCAAGTGGTTAATAGGTAAAATGCAGCATGGAATGGATACGCTCACAGGAACAGGCATTACCCCACTTTAAATCCTCAGTATTGACTATAGGGAGTTTCGACGGAGTTCATCTCGGTCATCAAAAGCTCCTAAGTATACTTGTCGAAAAAGCCCGGGAAAATAATACAGTCTCGATCGCGTGTACCTTTCGCCCGCACCCGCGCACGATTCTGAAACCGTTAGAACCTCACCATCGGCTGTTCGATTATAAAGACCAATTCGAAATGATTTCACGGCTTGGAGTAACGTACTTGGTTGAGGAAAAATTCAGTAAAGATTTTTCATTAATGAGTGCGGAGCAGTTCTTAACCAGCTACGTAGAAAAAATATTTAATCCGGTTCATCTTGTTGTGGGCTACGATTTCAGTTTCGGTAAATCCCGCGAAGGCAACATTGAATTTCTTAAAGACTACTGCGCCAAAAAACAGATCGGGCTTACGGTGGTTGAGCCTTACGAACTGAACGGCCAGATTGTTTCGTCTTCACAGATCCGAAATTTTCTTGAGCACGGCGAGCTTGCCAAGGCCCAGGAATTTCTGGGTAGGCCCTATTATCTGCGGGGCCCGGTCCGCGTTGGCTACAAAAGAGGCCGCACGCTCGGCACACCAACTGCAAATATCAGCCCCGAAATCGAATTTGTTCCGCGCAAAGGTGTTTATTTTACGTGGGCTTATCTCGACGACAAAAAGTATCCGTCGATCAGTAATATCGGCTATAACCCCACCTTTGAAAACTCGGATTCCTATTTACGGGTTGAAACCCACATCTTTGATTTCGATCAGGACATTTACGGCGAGCATCTTAGAATTGAGCTTATTAAATTTCAAAGAGACGAAATTAAATTTAATTCACTCGAGGCGCTCAAACACCAGATTGCCAATGACATCAAATCAGCACACGAATATTTCAAACTCATATGAAGTATAAAATATATAATCTTAAAAAAGATAACAAGATTCCGAAATTGAAGAAATCGAAAGCCCTTGAAAGTTTTGAAATTCAGCCGGAAGTTGAGCTGACAGCAAGCGAACTGTTGAAGAGAAAATTTAATGTGATCGAACTTGATCCTGATCGCTACCCCGAGTTCCGCGAATTTTTACCTGCGGTTGAATGGAAAACCAATCATATCCGTTCGGCCGATTGTCTGATTTACAAAAATAATATTTATAAACCTTACAATATTCTGGCGGATACAATTATCCGGATTATCAAGAAAAACGTCAGTCGGGTTAATTCGCAGCTTCCGGTTATTGTTATCGGCGACTATCATTTTATTTTCAGTGTTGTTACCAAATTGGCGCTGAGTGGCTTTATTGAAATAATTGTAGCGCCGATTAATGCCGACCGATCCGAACTAAAAGACCTTGAGGCCGGCATAAACAGTTTATTTTTCAATCTGAATATGAAAATCGTTGCCATCGAAGACATAACTTCCGCAGAACAGAATGCCTTCCTGATGATTTCCAACTTTCCTAAAGAGAAAAATGCATTTGCTTACGATCTTCTGATTTATTTTAATTACCTTTCCGAGGGTGCAGTTTTCATAGATTGCAATTCAATTAATGATGCCAGTCTGGTTGAAGAGGCAAGGAAAGCCGAGATATTCGTAATCGATGAAGTTGAGGTCCTAGAGCATAAATATGATTACCTGAAAGAATTATTGAAAATCTCACCCTAAGTCTAGTTACAAAAAACGTCACACTATCTAAAATAAACTCATGCTATCGAGTAAGCTGGCCGAAATTTTAGTTAAGCAAGGTATGTTGCGGCCCGATCAATTGCAAACTGCGTTGACCGAAATTCAACGGACCAAGAACCGGTTAGGGCCAACCCTTGTTGCGATGGGAATGCTTAAAGATACCCAGATCTTGCGCGCCCTCGAGAAACAATTTGTTCTGCCCGGTGTTGATGTTTCACAATTCGAAATTGATTCAACGATTACCACAATGGTCACTCGCGACTTCTGTGAAAAACACTGCATTATTCCCCTTTCAAAAGCCGGTACCACATTGGTTGTGGCCTTTGCAGACCCCAGCAATCTTCAGGTTCGTGATGATTTACGCTATTTGACCAAATGCAAAGTGCAACCGGTTGTCGCAACAGAGTCGACGATCATGCAGGCGATTTCAAAATATTATTCACTTTCAACCAGCGATCTCGTTTCAAAAGCCGACGAAGCCGAAAATGAAATTAACGTTCTGACAAAAAATACCACGGTCGAAGTGGGTAGTAATAGCGCGGATGATGCGCCGGTAGTGAAGTTCGTGAATGGAATTCTGCTGGAATCGATCCGGCGAAGGGCTTCGGATATTCATTTTGAAATTTACGAAAAAAGATACCGTGTGCGGTTCAGGATCGACGGAAATCTTATTGAAGCCGCTTCACCTCCGGCCTCGTCAGGTCCGGCTATCAGTTCGCGGATCAAGATTATTTCAAGAATGCATATCGCTGAAAAACGAACGCCGCAGGATGGACGTCTAAAAATTATTCTGAACCGAGAAAATCGCGAAATGGATTTTCGTGTGAGCTCTGTGCCGACGATGTGGGGCGAAAAAATCGTTATGCGTCTCTTGGATAAATCTAATTTGCAGCTCGACATGACCAAACTCGGCTTTGAAGAAGACGATCTGAGAATGTTCAAAGACATGATTAATCAGCCACAGGGCATGGTTTTGATTACGGGCCCGACCGGTTCGGGTAAAACCACGACGATTTATTCTGCACTGTCTGAACTCAATAAAGTCGATGTTAACATCAGTACGGCCGAAGATCCGATCGAGTTTAACCTTGAAGGTATTAATCAGGTGCAGATGAACTCTGAAATCGATCTCAATTTCTCAACAGCACTGCGGGCTTTTCTCCGGCAAGATCCCGACGTTATCATGGTGGGTGAGATCCGAGATCTTGAAACGGCCGAAATTGCCTTCAAAGCGGCGTCTACGGGCCACATGGTCGTCAGCACATTGCATACGAACGATGCGCCTACAACAGTTACCCGTTTGACTGAAATGGGAGTTCCATCCTACTTAATCACCTCAACGCTGAATCTTGTGGTGGCACAGCGACTCGTCGGAAAAAACTGTGAATCGTGCAAAGAGATTATCAAGGTTCCGGATTCAGCCCTGATCGCAATCGGCGTAGACGAAGCCGATATCGGGAATTACCAGTTATGCAAAGGTAAAGGCTGTAATGCCTGTAACAACACCGGTATCAAAGGCCGGCTCGCCATTTACGAGCTCATGCCGATTAACGAAACAGTTAAAGAGGCAATTCTAAATAAAGCCAGCTCGGTTGAGCTTCGAAATATTTGTCGTGCTGCGGGGCTTAAAACCCTGCGCCGGAGTGCCTTGCTTAAATTAGCCAGGGGGCTAACCACCATTGAAGAAGTGATCAATGCTTCAGTTAGGGATACGTTATGATTGAAAATCTGCTCGATCAGACGGTATTTAAAAACGGTCACGAAGTTTCGTTTATACTTGGTCATAGAGTTCTGTCGAAATCGGGGCAAGACTGGAATGAAGTCAAAGGTGAACCCCTGACGGTCAGCGAGTGGGAAGACCTTAAAGATCTTTGCCTGATCGGTAACGAAAAAGTTCAGCTGGAAACCAAGGGCTTTGTTGGCGGATTATATGAATCGACAAAACACAGCTGGAAATTTACCTTTATCGAACGCAAAGACTGTTTCCGTGCGCACCTGAGTCTGGTTAAGGCGCAGGAAGAAACTCTTTCTCAGATTGAAAACCCGTTATTCTGGGAAACCGTAAAAAAAGACAAAGGCCTCTTTATCGTTGCCGGCGAACGCCGCCAAGGCAAATCGGCACTGCTCCGAGAAATTATCGTCAACGACCAGAAAAACAAACTATCGCTTGTGGGGGTTCACACCTCGCAGCAGAACCAGAACTGGCCGCAGATAGATTCCGTCATTCAGCTCGGCGCAGATACAATTGATTTTGATTTTAATCATCTCATTTACGAAGGCGTCGAGCGGATCGTTGTTGACGCCAATTCAGTCAAAAACTGGAAAAAATGGATCGAAGCTGCAGAAAGCGGCCAAGGTGTGATGGTCACGCTGAGTTCGAATTCAATAAAAACAATTCTCAGTAAGGTGACTTCGGAGCTTGATCAGAGTAGCAGTCAGCGGCTGTTTAATATTCTGAACGGTGTAATCCTGCAGAAACTTGTCGGGGAAAGTTATTATCCCTGCAGTGAAATTCTTATCATCAAGGAAAATCAGAAGGCGATCATGCATGAAGCCCTGAGTAAAAATACAATTGCGCAGCTGAATCTGGCCGCCGAATTCAAAGACTCTTACCAGTCGTTGAATCAGGCCATAATCCAGAAGCTGATCCGCAGAAAAATCGATGTTCAATCCGCGTTTGAAGCTTCAGATAATCCTGAACTTCTTGATACAACATTGAAGAAAATGGGTCTTTAAGATGACAAATTATTCTTACCAAGCCAGAACTATTAATGGAAATCTCGTTCGGGGCAAGATCGAAGCCAAAGATGAAGCTGATGCTAAAATCAAACTTCGTGCGAAGCAGCTGATCCCGGTAAAGCTTGCGGTTGTTGGATCAGAAGCCGCCGGCGATGGCGACATCGAAAGAGCCATCAAAAAAATATTCGCGCCGAAAGTTGCCTCGAAAGAACTGAAAATTTTTACTCGCCAGTTTGCAACATTGATCAACTCAGGTATTCCGATCGCCGATTCCCTGAAAATTCTGTCTGAAGGACAGATGAGTAAGTTGCTTAAAGAGACTCTTATGACCATTCGCGAATCTATCGACGTGGGTAAACGGCTTTCAGATTCGATGATTATTCATGATCAGGTTTTTGATCGCCTCTATTGCAATATGATTCAGGCGGGAGAAGAAGCCGGTATTATTGATACCATTCTGTTGCGGCTTTCGACGTACATCGAAAAAAAAGAACGGATTAAAGGTCATGTTAAAGGTGCGCTTGTTATGCCGATGGTGATCTGCTTTGTGGCGTTTCTCGTCATCACCGGTATTATCGTTTTCATTATTCCTAAGTTTCAGGAGTTTTATGCCGGTTCAGGTAAGCCGCTGCCGGGGCTCACCCAGGCCGTGGTCGACCTTTCATTTTTATTACGGACGAAGTGGTATATTTTCATCGGCGCGATCGCCGGAGTTTTCGCTGCGGTCACTTATTATATCAACACGCCTGAAGGAAAGAAAAATCTTGATATCGGCTTGATGCGCGCACCGGTTATCGGTGAGGTGGTTCAGAAATCGGGCGTTGCCCGAATGACCAGAACACTTTCAACTTTACTTTCTTCGGGTATCGGTTTGATTGAAGCGATTGATATCGCATCAAAAACCGCGGGTAATTATGTCATCGAAAAAGCGCTGTCCGACTGCAAAGAATCGGTAACAAACGGTAAGCCGTTTCATGTGCCTCTTTCAAAGCAGCCGGATATTCCGATAATGGTTGCACAGATGGTCGGTATCGGAGAGCAATCCGGTACCATCGATACAATGTTGGCTAAAATTGCAGACTTTTATGAAGAAGAAGTTGAGGCTTCGATCGGCGCCATGACCTCTCTTATTGAACCGATCATGATGGTGGGCCTCGGGGGCGCGATTGCGGTCATTCTGGTTGCGATGTATCTTCCGATCTTCGGTCTCGGGGACACAATTGGCTAAAGTTGCTGCCGGGTTTAATTTTTTTGAGAACTCACAGTCGCGGCGGATAATCCGGCTGGTTACGCTATTTGTTTACTTTGCACTTTTTCAGATTCTTATTTTGTTGCAGAAGCCCTTTCTGCAACTCGACTTCATTATCGTTTTCTATCTGGCGTTCGGAGGCTTGTTTGCGAATCATCTGATCGACCAGTTCAGGTTCGAAAAAGATCAGACGCTCAAAAGCGGCCTGTTTTCTTACTTATTCGATTTTCTGATGTTGATCGCGTTCATGCGCTACTTTCCTTATTTATCGAGCTTTATTCTGGTGCTGCAGCTGTTTCTGCTTTTCGTATCAAGTTTTGATCTCGATTTTTTTGAATTGTCGATGCTGGGTTTTATTTCATCGGTCGGCGCATCGATCATCAACCTTTCGGCACATCAGTCGGGCTCGATCCAGAGCCTGCTTTCGCTGACTTTATTTAATTTATCCTACCTGTCGGTCATCATAATTTCGCGGCAATTGCGGGCCGAATTTTTTACGTTGCAGACCGATCTGACCCAAACCCGTAAAAAATGGCGCACACAGGAAGAATTTTCAAAAAGCCTGATTGAAAAGTTGCCGTTCGGTCTGGCGGTTATGCAAAGTAACAATGAATTTGCATTGCAGAACTCTTACATTGCCGAGAAGCTGAATCTGACAACCGCCAAACTCGGTGAACTTATTTCAAGCTACAGCAATCGGAAATCGGGCGTTGTCAGCGATCTGGTATTTGAAAGCCGAATTTATAATTTTGATGAATCCAAGTATTTTGACGAAGAAATCGAAGAAAATCTTCATCTTTATCTTGTAAAAGATGTGACGGAACAGCGTTTGCTCGAAACCCAGATGAAGCAAAATGAAAAGCTGGCGGCCGTCGGCACGTTGGCAGCGGGCATCGCACATGAAATCCGAAACCCTTTAGCCGGAATCAGCGGCAGCATTCAGATGCTCTCGCAGGACTCTACCGATCCCACTCAAAAGAAACTCATGGATATCGTGTTGCGCGAAATCGACCGGTTAAATTTGCTCATAACTGAATTTCTTGATTATGCAAAGCCCTCTTCAGCGCCGGATTCAGAAGTTAATCTGGCAAAGGTAATAGAAGACGTTGTATCGTCCTTAAAAGCGCATCCAGACCTGCCACCGGGTTTTGAATGGCAGATCGAGCTTAAAGCGGCGCAGATTCTCGGCATTTCCGAAAAACTGAAACAGGCGCTGCTTAATATTTTACTGAATGCCATTCAGGCGCTGAAAAATTCACCGGCACCGAAAATCACAATCCGGCTGACTGACGGTGAAATCTACTCCATCCTCAGTATTAAAGATACCGGCCTGGGAATGTCTGAAGAGAACCGCAAAAAGATGTTCGAACCGTTTCATACAACAAAACCGAAGGGCACAGGTCTGGGGCTGGCGGTAACGCACAAAATCCTTGAATTACACAGAGGCGAGATCGACGTCAAAAGCACGATTAATGTAGGTACAGAATTTATTATTAAATTTCCCTTAATTAAGGGTTCAAATCACCGGGAGCAGGCATGAAATCAAGAATTTTAGTAGTGGATGATGAAGAGTCGATTCG
>JANPPN010000069.1:0-1874 GCA_031428535.1 Bdellovibrio sp.
CTGATCTATCGGGGGTGGCTTTGGTTTATAAACTATTTTACCCAGTTCACCGGTTCTGACTTTATCAAACAAGACATTTTTGGAAACGGCTTCATGAAAAGTGGCCGATGAATATAAATGCGTTTTACCAGTAGACAAATCTTGTTGAATTTCCATGACTAAGTTACCAATCACATCGTGGTCAGTTACTCCTGACTGCTGTGCAAGTTGCGGATTACTGTATTCAAGTTCAACCAGTTGTGCAGCCCGCAGTTTTTCTCGCAATGGACTGCAGGCAACAAATGAAAGTGCCATCGCAATAATCGAAATTTTAAAACGCATATTGTAATTGCGCATAGCCCTCACTCGTCGCGCTGCTTTCAGCAGTTTCCAACTGACTATTTCGCAAGATCCCTGCTATTGAAACTCTTGCGCTCAGTTCTTTTTGCAAGCCAAACTCCGTGAAATTTATTTTTTCCGAACGTTCGGAAAAAATCCTGTTCTCAACTGAATATGACAACTGAGCGAAGATTCGGCTCCAGAGCATTTTTTCAAGTGCAACTTTTAGCACCTGTGAATTGTATCGGCGTGAAGACAAATCAGAATCATTGACCACATAGCGGCCTTCAAAATTTATCGTTTGACTTCCTATGTCCCCACCGATCGAAAGTGCAGCTTCGTTTTGATTATCGGTTACACCTTGAAGTGTTATGGCTTCATTTGCGGGATTAACTTGGCCTGGTGTTATAGATTCGCCGGCCCCTGATGGCGCGCTTGATGGCACTAAATAAGTGCCATTTGGATATTGTCTTGAGCTCATGAGATAATTAATATTGAAAGTCCATTCATTTTTCATTTTATAGGCTGCACCGGAACGCACGCCGATGAAGTCGTAATCATTTATCATTCTTGCAAGCTGCACGGCCTGATTTTTCTCATAATCACCGGCCAAACTAAAAGTGATTTCAGGTGACAGATTTTTTTTAACAGTCGCATTAAATAGGTTTTTATAGTCGCGATCCGCATATTCTGATTGAGGACTTGAGCTGAACTGTCTGAGCTGGAATTCGTAGTTTAGGTTCAGGTTGATTTCATCATTGCCAAAATAGGAACTTAATCCGGGGTGGGCGCTGTAGTATTCGCCAAATTCATTTCCGGCACGTATTTTAAAACTGATCGACAAAGGGTTTTCAGCGCTGGCTTCGCCCCCCAACTTAATAGTTGAAGTTGCCGCTGGTGCCGCGCCATGACTGTGCCCAACATGAGCCGATACTATTGAATGTAGACAAAAAACAAAAATGAAGATCTTTTTCATAAATTTATTCTTGACCTTTTAACATCGCAATGACTTCTTCCATTTTTTCCTGAACCACATAAGCATCACGGCTGGCAATGGCTTGCTTGACACAACTTCGCATGTGACCCTCTATAATAGAGGCCTCAAGACTTTTGAGTGCAGACCTCACAGCCTTTATTTGGTTCACGATCTCGGGGCAATAACGTTGCTCGACGATCATGCGTTGAACGCCCTCAATTTGTCCTTTAATACGATTTAATCTTTTTAATTCAGCAGTGTGGTCGTGAGAGTGGCTCTGTGGTTTAATAGCCTTTGATCTTTTTATTGTTTCGTTTGAAAGCATTTTTCTCACCCTGTGTATTTGATGAGACTAGTATACCCATGCCGGGTATGGGTCAAACGCGTTTCTTGCTTTTGGAATTTTTACTCATAGATTTTTCGACGCGGCGCAATTTATCTTTCTTCATATACCCGCGTAGGGTATCAAAGCAGGCTATGAAACATTTTCTATTATCAGTGATCACGCTCGCCCTAAGTTTTACTATTCAAGCAGAAACTCCGCCGACCGCAAGAGTTTCAATTCAACCTGAAATCCAAG
>JANPPN010000070.1:0-3412 GCA_031428535.1 Bdellovibrio sp.
ATCCGTCACGATTTTTTTAATACATTTTACGCCGGTTAGCGGCAGCGTGCACTTTGATTTCAGTTTTGAATTACCTTCTTTGTCGGTGTGTTGCATGGCTACAATCACATTCTTGGCGCCGGCAACTAAATCCATTGCGCCGCCCATACCTTTGATCATTTTTCCGGGCACCATCCAGTTGGCGATACTTCCGCCTTCATCAACTTCCATTGCGCCAAGCACAGTGAGGTCGACGTGGCCGCCACGGATCATCGCAAAGCTATCGGCTGAACTGAAAAAACTTGCGCCTTTCAGCGCGGTGATTGTCTGCTTGCCGGCATTGATAAGATCGGCGTCTTCGCTGCCTTCTTCCGGAAACGGACCCATGCCGAGAAGCCCATTTTCACTCTGTAACATAACACTTTTGGTTTCGGGAATGTAATTAGCAACGAGGGTTGGAATTCCGATGCCGAGATTAACGGTGTAGCCGTCTTGGACTTCTTCGGCGATGCGTTTTGCAATCTGTTCACGTGTTAAAGGCATGATTAAACTCTTTTCTGTACGGTTCGCTGTTCGATGCGTTTCTGATAATTTGTTCCCTGAAAAATCCGCTGAACAAAAACTCCGGGAGTGTGAATATTATCCGGATCGAGCTCGCCCACTTCAACAAGGTGTTCAACTTCGGCAACTGTAATTTTGCCGGCCATTGCCACCATCGGATTAAAATTGCGGGCGGTTTTACGGAACACGAGGTTACCGAATTTATCGCCCTTCCAGGCTTTTACAAATGCAAAATCACCGGTGATTCCCTTTTCGAGAATATATTCACGGCCATCGAACGTGCGGCTCTCTTTGCCATCGGCAACGAGAGTGCCAACACCCGTCGGCGTAAAAAATCCGGGGATTCCGGCGCCGCCTGCGCGTAAGCGTTCGGCCAGCGTGCCTTGCGGGCAAAACTCAAGTTCCAGTTCGCCTGCCATATATTGCTTTTCAAATGTTGCGTTTTCACCCACATAACTTGACATCATTTTTTTAATCTGGCGGGTCTGCAACAATAAACCAAGACCGAAATCATCAACCCCTGCGTTGTTGGAAACACAAGTCAGGCCCTTTACACCCGAATCCCGCAGGGCGGCAATTGCATTTTCAGGAATGCCGCACAGACCGAAGCCTCCCACGAGTAAAGTCATATTATCTTTAACACCTTCGATTGCGGTCTTAGCATCGGCAAAAACTTTTTTAGACTTCTGGATATTCATGCTTAAATTCTCTCGACGATAAGCGAAACCGCTTCGCCGCCGCCGATGCAGAGGGTAGCTAAACCACGCTTGAGACTATTAGTATGTAGTGAGTGAACGAGGGTGGTTAAAATTCGCGCGCCGCTGGCGCCGATCGGGTGACCGATGGCGATTGCGCCGCCATGAAGATTGGTCTTTTCTGTGGGAATCTCGAGTGACTTCTGCGCGGCCATCGTGACATTGGCAAAGGCTTCGTTGATTTCATAATGATCAATTTCGGCAATTTTAAGACCAGCCAGATCAAGAGATTTTTTAATTGCGCCTACCGGGGACGTTGTAAAATATTTTGGCTCTTGTGCAAACGTGGCATAGGAAACAATTCTTGCAAGTGGTTTGAGGCCGCGTTTTTTGGCTTCAGTTTCACTCATCAGTACCAGTGCCGCTCCGGCATCATTGATTTTAGACGCATTAGCCGCTGTAATTGTGCCGTCTTTTTCGAACGCGGATTTCAAGCCCGGCATTTTGTCGAACATGGCTTTTCCTGGCTCTTCATCCGTATCGACGGTGATGTTGCCTTTTTTACCTTCGATAACAACCGAACAGATCTCATTTTTAAATTTTCCGGCCGCAATTGCATTCTGGGCCTTTTTATAGGAATCGATCGCAAAAGCATCCTGAGCTTCGCGGGTAAAAGAAAATTCTTTCGAGCAGATTTCGGCAGCTGTGCCCATATGGAAATTATTGTACGGATCCCATAGACCGTCTTTGATCATTGAATCCACAATCGTTTGCGTACCCATGCGGTAACCGCTGCGAGAATTTTCAAGCAGGTGAGGAGCAAGTGTCATGTTTTCCTGACCGCCGGCCACTGCAATTGTGGTGTTGCCAAGACGTATACCGTCGCTGGCCAGCATCACGGCCTTGAGGCCCGAACCACAGACTTTATTAATTGTCAGACAGGGAGTAGAGTTCGAAATTCCACCGTAAATTGCGGCTTGTCTTGCCGGCGCCTGACCGGCACCCGCAGTTAATACCTGCCCCATAATGACTTCATCGATATCGGCCCCGGTCAGCCCCGCTTTTTCAATTGCCGCGCGAATGGCAACAGCGCCGAGTTTAGGTGCGGAGAGTGAGGCAAACGCACCTTGAAAACTTGCGACCGGTGTTCTTGCTGCCGAAACGATAACCACTTTTTCCATACACTATTCTCCTTAATAAAAATGAACCTTAGCATTGAGTTTAAAAAATTAAAAGCAGTTGACTAATAGTAGGGAATCTTACAAAGGTGATTTATGGCTAAATCAAAACCAACATCGAAATCGTCTAAAACTAAAGCAAAACAAACAATACCGGCGAAAGCTGTTAAAAAAGATGACAAAAAGGCCGTCAAAAAGCCTCTAGTTTCAGCAAAAGTGAAAGGGGCAAAAGCCGCCCCGGTTCCTGCGCCTAAAAAAGCGGACTTAAAAAAAGAAAAAGAGCCTGCAAAAAAGCCGGTAATTGCGGTAAAAAATAACGCAAAAGCTAACTTGGTTTCAGAAAAACCTGTTCCGAAACCGGCTAAGGCTGACGCAAAAACCAAATCAAAAACCAAGAAAACTGAAAAGAAATCAGAAGATGATTTAGAATCGGATCTGATCGGTGACGACGAGTTCGGCGAAAGTGAAATCGCGGAATACGAAGAAGACCTGAAAGCTGTTGAAGACGATGAAGACGATACGGGCTTAGAACTTTCTGAAGACGATGAAGACCTTGATAAAAAGACGAAGAAATTTATTTAACGGATTCTGATGGTCGTAGACTTTGTAAAGTCCGTGACTGCGATCAAGTTTCAACTGTGGATGTTTACTGCAGATTCCATTATCTCTTACTCTGGAAAAAAATCCAGATTCGCAAACATATTCTTAATGACGGCAAGCTCGAAAAGTATCTCGAGGATCTGACATCACGTTATCCGGACAAATTTCTGGAAGTGATTAAGAAAGATCTGAAAACTGAAAAGGATTTCCTATCTGTTATTCAGGAAATGGAACTTGATGAAAATGCGTTGGCCGAAACCGAAAATGAAGATGAAGTACAGTCGTTCTCTGATGAAATCAGAGGAATCGGCGATGCCCCAAGCATGGATGAAGACGGCGATTTTTAATCAATTGCAAATTTTTTAGGCCCAATCTGTGAAATTATTAAGTGAATATTTT
>JANPPN010000071.1:0-2655 GCA_031428535.1 Bdellovibrio sp.
ATTATTGATTGAAACCAAAGACCAACTCGATGCGCTGGAAATTCCTGATGACGAAGAGATTGATACTTCAAAGCCTAAAATTTTCAGAGTGCCGACGAACAATCCGAACGACACCTTAAACAAAAAGAAGAAAAAAGAAGACATGCACTAGGCTGTAGAAATTTAGACTCGAATTTGCAGTTTTCAAATTGAGTTTTTATCAAATCGGACATTAATGCTGCCTTACAGACGACTCGCCATGATAGCGAGCGTGCGTCCCTTCTCGGCTATTTAAGAAGTATTTTTAACATTTCTTTTCAAGGCAAGACTTCGTTTGGCTCGGGTTTTATACGAAATAAGCCCCAAAGCCTCGAGCGCATTCTGAACGACGTATTCTTTCACAGATGAATACTCTCTACCCCAGCTTACAATTCGGGAATAGATTCTGGTTTGCCAGAATTTATTCTCTTTTTCCCGATTTTTTGAGGCACCGCCCTGTTTTGCTTTTTCACTCTGCAAAATAGGAAATTGGCGAAGAAGTTCCTGTGCAATATGTCCTGCAGCAACTCTGAAAAAGTTCTGTAAATTCTGACGGGTGCGGCCCTTAATCACAATATGAATATGATTGGAGACAATGGCCATTTCGTAAATTCTGATGGCAAACCGCTTTTTAGCTTTAGCGAGGATTTTTTCAATTAAGGGGCGGTGCCTCAGCAAGGATCTAGACCCATGGGCAAAATCAGATCTGAGGACCAGATGAAGTGGCTTTTTTGAAGAGAGCGGCCTTTGTTTTCGTCTTTTGCCAAGAGAAAACGTACCGCCGTGCTCTTTGCGGGCATTAAATTCGGGTATGAAATGAAGCTGTTTCATACACCAGAAATCGTGCAAGAATCAGCTCAAGGGGCGGTGCCTTTAAAAGTCAGGAGAGAAAGTCGCTCTCCGCATTACGGATATCAAAAGTACGTAAGCCGAACGTAAGTCGAAGTGCATGGAGGCAAGCAACACTGGATTTTACTTAAGTATTAATATCCGATCTGGTTAAAGCTCAGTTTGAAAAATGTCAGCTCAGATCCCAACGCCTACAGCTAAGCGTGCAGTTCAGGTGCTTTCAGTAATTTCGAATAATTATTTTCCTGAATTCGTAGAAACTCATTCGGTAATGAACGCTCAAGAGTTAAGAAAAATTTCTTGTGCGACTGCATCTCATTCTTCCATTTTTCAGAATCAATACTCATCACATTTCTGAATTGATCTTTGGAAAAATCCAAGCCGTTCCAGTCGATGTCGCTGTATTCGGGCATATAGCCCAGAAGAGTATCTGTGGCGTTGGCCGTGCCATCCACGCGTCCGAACACCCATTTCAGTACCCGCATATTCTGGCCGTAGCCCGGCCACATAAATTTGCCATCTGTACCCTTACGGAACCAGTTTACGATGAAAATTTCGGGGCTTTTGGCGGTTCGGTTCGGCATTTTCAGCCAGTGTTTGAAATAATCTCCGATGTTGTAACCGCAGAAAGGCAGCATGGCCATTGGATCGCGTCTGACAACCCCGATTGCACCGGTTGCCGCAGCTGTTGTTTCAGAGCCCACTGTTGCTGCGTAGTACACGCCGCTCGCCCAGTCTTTTGTCTGAAACACCAAAGGAACTGTATCCGCACGTCTGCCACCGAAAATAAATGCAGAAATCGGCACACCCGCTGGATCTTCCATACTGGCGTCGGCAGATGGGCACTGTGTGGCGGCAACAGTAAATCGAGCGTTGGCATGTGCCGCCGTTCGACCGCAACCTGGCACCCACTCGCGCCCCTGCCAGTCGGTCAATTTTTCAGGCGGCTGTTCGGTCATGCCTTCCCACCAGACGTCTCCGTCTTCTGTGAGCGCAACGTTGGTAAAAATCGTATTCTTCGCGATCGTCAGCATCGCGTTCGGATTGGTTTTAAAACTCGTCCCCGGTGCAACGCCGAAATAGCCGGCTTCGGGATTAATTGCGCGCAACTGCCCGTTCAAATCGGGTTTGATCCAGGCAATGTCGTCTCCGACGGTTGTTACTTTCCAGTTGTTCAGTTCGGTAGGCGGAATCAACATTGCAAAATTGGTTTTTCCGCAAGCACTCGGAAACGCCGCTGCCACATATTTTTTTTCCTGGTTCGGAGATTCCACCCCGAGGATCAACATATGTTCTGCAAGCCAAGCTTCGTCGCGGCCCAAGGTCGAAGCAATTCGCAGTGCAAAACATTTTTTACCGAGTAAAGCATTGCCGCCATAGCCGCTGCCGAAAGACCAGATCGATTTTTCTTCCGGGTAATGCACGATATATTTATTTTCGGAATTACAAGGCCACGTTACATCTTTTTCACCGGTTTTTAGCGGACTACCGACCGAGTGAACACATTTTACGAACTCTTCAGATTCCCCGAGTATTTCAAGTGCACGACTTCCCATGCGGGTCATGATTTTCATATTTACGACCACATAAGGCGAGTCCGAAATTTCAACCCCGATTTTAGAAATCGGTGAGCCCAAAGGCCCCATACAGAACGGGATAACATACATCGTGCGGCCATTCATACAGCCATCAAAAAGTTTGGAAAGGGTTTCGCGCATTTCGTTCGGGTGTTTCCAGTTGTTCGTAGGGCCGGCGTCTTCAAATCTCTCAGAGCAGATAAAAGTGCGA
>JANPPN010000072.1:0-3519 GCA_031428535.1 Bdellovibrio sp.
CGGGTTTTTGGAAAACCCGCCATGGAAAAATAATAACAAAATTGTTTTGCTCGGTGGCGGCGCGGTCCAACGGCCCGGTGGCCCTGCCCGCACGCAGAGTTTTGCCAATTCGCGAATTTATGAAGCCGCACGGCTTTACACTCACTGTAAAAGGAAAACGCTCCAATGTAGCTTATTGATTTCGGGGGGTGATGTGGCCGGCTTAAGTATTTCAGAGGCGGCAATTATGCAGGCTGAACTTGCAGCACTTGGCATTCCGGAGGCGGATATCACGACGGAAACCAAAAGTCGCAACACATTCGAAAGTGCGCTTTACTCCAGCCGGATTCTTCTGAAAGACAAGCCTGATTTAACCGTGTTGGTGACTTCCGCCACCCACATGAGCCGCGCACTGATGCTTTTTGCGCATCACGGAATTGAAGCTGTCGCGGCGCCTGCCGATCACCTGATCGTCAGTTCTAACTGGAAGTCTCTTTACACCAACTTTTTCATCGCGGATTTAGCCTTTCATGAACTCATCGGACAGCTCAGATTTATCGTCTCAAAATGATAAATGGTGATTCCGCCTATTTGGCAATAGGACCTGCTTGGCATACAAAGCACGGTTCATTTTTAGAAAATAATCTTTTTGTATAGGATTTTAGCGTTGTTCAAAATTCGTTATCCCCTCATTATTGGATTGTCTGCTTTATGGTTTTATTGAAATATCGATTTTAGTCCAATCATTGGCAGGCAGTGTCCAGGGCACTGCTACTGTACTTGGAGTGGCGACCAAACTGCTTCTGGCCTCAGCCGAAGTTGTTACTTTGGTCCCCGCCGCACCACCACCTGAAGATGTAGCAAAGCCAGAAATGGCATAACCTGATCCGGCGCTAATTCCTGCGTTTGTATTCACATTTCCTAAAAAGCTCAGAACCAGTTCATTATTAACTGTTGTAGTGATATTATTTGTCGGGTTTGCAGTGCTGCCGTTTGAAGTCACTAAAGTACCTATCGCGGCACTTCCTGCAGTTCCTAAAGTATTTGCACCGCGAATAACATATAGAACGGCAGTCGCTTTAGCACTACCAGGAATAAAAATACGTAACTGAGCATTTTTAACTTGCGTTAAACTCATTGCCCTAAAAATTTGGGTTTTCACGGTCGTACTCTGACTAATATCAGCCACTGGAATCAATTCACCAACACTCCAATAACCCACAGGGGCGCTGCCTATATCAGAAGTATTTCGCCAAGTTACAGCCAGAAGCAAAAGTGCATTAGCGTCCGTTAATTAATTCCGGTCATGTCGAAAAATGTAGAAGCACCCGTACCATTGTCTGCCGTATAAATGGCATCTATAGTTGGTGTGGTTGCCGGAGCCCCGCAGAATTACGATTGAGTGTAAATATTGGCGTAGTTGAGCTCGCGTATATTGAATTACCAGTCGAATTAAATCGAAACCCTGCTCCAGCGGTCGATGAAACTTCAAGTAAGCCAGCAGGCGCTGTCGTGCCGATACCGACGTTATTGGTGCCGAAGCAAACAAAAAAGCGAGATAGAAAACTAGGGTACGTAGTCACAAAGACCCCAAGCGTCTTCAATGATCATATCCTGGCCAGCAGAACCACTTTTTGCGAATGTAACTGTTGAGTTTGTGTTAACTGCTGCGTAGTCGACTTTGACGGGATCATTCAGATAATAAAAAAGATCACTGGTTGTAAGAGCAGAAAGGGATTTAACCCCAGATGAAAAACCAGCCCAACTCATTTGCATCGTAAATGTTCGTGCTGCGCCAGTACTTCGCTTGATGAATGCGCTAACCGAGCACCCGTTAATTTTACTAGTAGCTGAAATGACATCAGTCCCATGGCCAGTTTGTATTGAGGTAAACGGCGGCATTATAAGATCTTGTTGTCCCCCAGCTGATGGAGAAGTTGCGTTTGATGCGGCCGAATAAGGTGTGTCAGAAAGCACGGCATCGATTGTGGCACCACCAGTTTTTACAAACGAATCGTTCGTCAGAGCACCGGACACACCATTTCGCGCAATAACTTTTCCCATTCCTGGCCAAGTACTATCACCTGTGGAATGCAGACCAGCAATGTCATCATAATAAATGGCGACGGATCCTCCAGACCCGGTTTTTGTACTCAGTGGTAAAAACACATCTGACCCATAAATAATTGGATCGGCGCTTGTATAGCTCTGTGTTGAAACAGACACTCCATCAATACGCATCTCTAATGTTTTGCCATCCACATAGGTTCTGAGCTCAAGTACATACCATTGATTAGGATTGATGGAAATCGCTGAACCTAAAGATCCCGGACTTGAATCTGACCTATGAAGTTGAAGGCTTAATGCACCCGTGGTCGAGAAATTTAATTTTACATGGCCCAGTAGTGGCGTGCTGCCACCGGCCCCGCAGCCCAAGATACCGATCGAACTATTTGTCGTTGGATTTGTGTTCACCTCGACTCGTATAGCAGCGCGAACGAAACATCGACTAGTTGTGGAGTCTGGCCCCGAAAAGGTTCCAATCGTCACATCAGTTGCAGCGGGTGCGGTAACATAGGCTGCATAAGCTCCGGAGCGATAGGTCGTAGAAGTCACGGTCATAGTACCACTTTGGGCTTCCAAAGTACCAGACTCAAACCCTAACATCATTCCCAAATCCGTTGGAGTATGTGTTGAGGCAACGGGTACTGTCGACTGAAGTGCCAAAAATCGCTTTGCTGAAGTAATTCCTGCCCAACATGAAGAACTGAAGACAAATGCTAAAATGATAAGAATTTTCTTTTGTGCTTCCATCTCTAAATCTACCTCACATCAATCATACCATTACACATTAGTGTTGTTCCGTCAAAAGACGCGCACGCGATCACATCATACTTCGTCGCCGAAGTGCTCCATGTGGGCGCCGTGCCCGCCGGCCATTTGTAAGCGCTGGTAAACGTCGGAGCCGTAGTGCTCGATTGCGTCAAGCGAATCGTAAAGCTGTGTCCTGCGAGCAATCCTGTCACGCCGATAGCGCAAGCTCCATTCAACGTGAGATTTATCATTGTTCCATTCGCGGGATTGATATTGTAGGACGTTGAACAAGTACCTGCCGCGACCACAGTCTCAACCGATGATACTGAGCGGACGGTTCCGTTGACGTCGAGGGCGTGGGCAGGAGTTGTCGTACCGATACCGACGTTCCTTGAGCCATTGACAAAAAGGGCAGACCCTCCAGAAATATTTAGTTCCACCGAAGAGCCTCGCAGCTCCAACGCAATAGGTGTAAAGGTCGTTCGGTTCTCGGCGTATAGCTGAACATAATTAGTACCGGGGGTAATGCCGAGTTGCTCGGTGCCATTGGATACGGTCAGCTTCTGACTGGGGGACATTGTTCCAATACCGACGTTCCCTGAAGTTCTCGAAACATCACCGCTGCCGTTGATAGACCATAATGCGGTCGCAACTGAACTTGTTAAATCGGAAGAAGAAATTGTTCCATCCAAAATTTTCGCGGACGTAATTGCAGACGTTGCAATT
>JANPPN010000073.1:0-10132 GCA_031428535.1 Bdellovibrio sp.
ACTGTATTGTTCCAGATCGCCGCCTCCAACGATCGAGAAGCAATTTAAATTTAAATCAGTTCATTTGACGCCCACTAGGTATCAAAAAATTACGCAACCCGAAAATTATAAAGATGACCTAGTTTTGAAAGTGGTAATCAATGAGAATACTGTTACTGATGAAAGCGGCGTTGAAACAATCATTAGGGCAATATCTTTCGGATTTTACCCGCAAAAACTGTTAAAAAACATAGAATATAAATTGGAAATCACAGATTTACATACAAATAAAGTATTTAAGGCGGAGTCAGTAATAAACGCTACTTATTCTTATCAAGCGCCAATGCTAGTAATACCGCTTAATTTAGATCACCATCCACTTACAGCATCTCAACAAGTAGCAAAGCACCAACAAGCAATTGATGAATTATTAAAACAGGTGATTGAATGAAATTAAAAGTATTGATTACCTTGTGCTTCATTATGTTTGTTGGTTGTGCAAATATTAACTCGGGTCTCATCAAAGATGTAAGTCCTGCCGATTTTGAAAAATTAAAATCAGAAAAAATTATTATAAAAATGGGACAGGTTGCGGATATTGAAATTGAAGATAAAAAATACACCTACACAATTGATGACAGACTTCAATCGTACGGGTTCGCAAAATATAGTACGCCAGAAGAAAATACAATATGTAAAGCGAAACCATGCAAGGATCAACTGACAGATATAGAGCTTTATATTGATTATTCCGTTAAGTTATATACTTCTCCAAAAGTGTTATTATTCATGGTTACCTTAGGGCTTTTCCCTACTAATGATGAGTATGAAATTAAAATGAATGCTGTAGCGGTAAATCGAGAGAAGAAAATAATTGGCCAATACCATTTGGAAGATACTGTTAAAACACATTTTCAGATATTCTTGCTTGCTGTGGCCCCATTTTTAAAAACACACACAGTTTCGGAAACAATAATTAATATGAGCTCAACATTAATACTTCAGGCAGATGCTGATTTACATAAAAATTCCAGCGCAGATTCAGCTAGTCTTAAATAGAAAAAAACTGAGATCATTTTTAAAAACCATTAAAGGGAATAAATGATTCAAGATGAAAAAAACAAAGCAAAAGAATTTAAGCCCGAGAATTTTTGGGAGGCCGCTTATGAACCGTAGAACCGCAACTATCTGTAACAAGCCTGTGCGAATAAGCTTGTTGTCAGCAACACCGCAACAAGAGGCACTTCAACTATCAGGTATCCCGAAAGACTGATAACCGCTAAGGCCTAGAGAGTTTCTTTTGACACGATTTTTATTTGAGTCCTTGATGAAGAGTGTACGTCCTCATGCTGTCATCAAGGGACATTGCTGCACGCCAAGCTCAAAGGTGAGCCTTGCCACGTTGTACCAACGTCAAACATCGGGACAGTAATAAACTCAAGGTCGAACTTAGGAATGATAGTCATTCCACCGGTCATTGTTCCGCTTGAGGTGCCAGACACCGGCCCCGAAATAGTGACCGTATCAAACTTCAAAGCGGCGTAATGAAAGAAAACTCCGTTATTCCATGAGGGTTAAGGGAGTGACGGCTTTTAAACTAATAAAAACAAGAAACGCTTTCTGGCACTCGGACGGGTTTAAATTGCTTGTAGGTTGCGGTTTTTAGCTTCGCGACGCCTTCAACCTGATTGGCGGCCTCTAAAATCTGGGTCTTGTTGCCCTCGAATTTTTTTAACATCAGAATTCGCAAAACGATTTCTATATGAGCTTCAATCTTTGCGGGGTGGTTTTTTCTTTTCTCCCATCGCATTAAAGACACGTGGGTTACGCCAATTAGTTTTGCATAATCTCTCATCGAAAAATTTAAAGCATGTCTAAAAAATTTCACTTGGTTGCCACTTAAAGGTAGCTCCTGCTCGCTGCAGATAAACTTTATAAGATCGGGAGCAACTTTACTGAAATCAATATCCGGAACCAGTTCGCCCCTCAATTTAATGGCGGGCAATTCTTCAAAAATAACCGGGAACCCGAAGCCATTCCATAAATAATTCTTAATTTTCATCATTCATCCATTCCGTTTAAGTAATATCGATAACTGTTACGACCAAAACTCTTTCACCTGTTCGCTGATCACTTTCAAAAGCGATTCCGATTCTAAGCAATTTAGAATCTAAAGTCTTGCCTTCCATGCTGTATTCCCACGTCTGATGCTCTTCGCTGAATCTATCCTTGGCTGGTTGGTGACTTGCTTTCGAAAGTGCTTGCAAAACCTCAAAATAAATAACATTGCGTTCTCCCATTCTTAGGTTTGCATGCGGGTGAATCCTTAGCTTACCGGCTCCGTGCAAAGCCAACAATTTTTTAAGAACATCTTTCTCTTTCGGTGGCTTGGCAGCGTGCTTAGTTTTCTTATCGGTATGCTGCTTGGTACTTAGAGTACCATACGCAATTTTTTTTGTCATGACCGAACTTCCTTTACGTCTTGGTGCGTGTAGAATGTGTCTTAAATGGGATTTAAGGGGTAAAGCTGACAATAGGGCTCGGCTTTAGGCCATAAAATGTTTAGGGTTAAGGGGTGAAAACGGCCAGGGCCGGAATTCGGATGAATAGTTTGCAGGTGTTTTAAGTTGTGAATTTGAATTCGTCATAGGGTGGGCTCAAATAAATAATTGTCCATTTTTTGTTCTTGAGTCCGAAGGTAGCTAAAAAGGTATCATCCCGGTCTAAGAGTTTTATGATCGAATCCGGAAAAATTACATTTGAAAACGTAAGGTCCTCGAAGAGGTCCGCAACCAAGGCGCCGTTTTTCCTGACCTCAATAACCTCAATCATTCTTGTTTCTGATTTTTCATAATCAGAGGCTAAAATATCAACTTCATCCGGCGCGAGATGATCGAATTCCTGTTCGATTGCACGTTTCATTTGAATTCGGCGATTTTTTTGAATTAATTTGTTTTGAAGCATGAAATCTATCGAGCAAAAATCGGCCCGGGTTTTTGTGGAACATAATAGTTGCTGGGAGCTGCTTGGATCGAAGTTCGGATTTCCGATGCTCTACCGCCGAATTTCATACTTGTTCCCCTATTTTAAAGACACCCGCAAACGGCTAACTTATTGCAATAACATGTTTTTTTCATAATTTTGCAAATACCACTTAAAAGTGGTATTATAGTAAGGGCGGGCGCATCTTATGCCGATGAGTGGTGATGATATGCTTAAACTCTTTTTAAAACATGGATGGGTTGAGTTACGCCAAAAAGGAAGCCACGTAATTGTTGGCAAAGGCTCCGAGCGCGAAACCATACCGCTGCATCGTGAGCTGAAAAAGGGCACCGAGCACGCTTTAAAAAAGAAACTGAGGGCAAAATCATGAAGTATCATTTTAAAGTACACAGAGAAGGAACCGGGTATTGGGCTGAATGTGTTGAGCTCAATTGCACGACTCAGGCAGACAGCAAGGAAGAGCTTCATTTTAATTTGCAGGAAGCTCTCGATTTGTCGTTGTCTGAACCGGAAGATTCTAAACTCCTGTTTCCTGCGCCTAAGAAAGATCTAAAAGGCAGAAACATCGTGGCGGTTCAAGTTTCTCCGAGTGTGGCTTTTGCCTTGGAGCTAAGGCAAATACGTTTAAAGAGAAAACTGACTCAAAAAGCAATGATGGATTTATTGGGCATCAGGAATCTGTCCAATTATCAGCGATTGGAAGATCCGGCCCGAGCGAATCCTGAACTTAAGACCCTGTTTGAGCTGCAGGGAAAATTACCGGAGCTGAGTGTCGCGCGGATTTTTGGGTAAAAACGCTGGAAGAGTTAGATTTAACCTTTTCTCTTCCCGAAGTTTGACGTCGGCATGTTGTGCCGACAGTAAAGTTCGGGAGTCAGAGAGGTTTAGGCGTGCCCATTATGCTAACTCTTCACACCGCACCAACCGCTAATCATGAAAGCCTGAGAAACGCCTGAAAGAACCGCACTGGCAAAGTGATGCCGCTTTCACGGAGGAGATTTTTCTTTAACATCACTTTGGGACGAATCCCGAAAGCGCCTTCATCGGTAAGAAAGATGAGGTCAGCTCGACTCTTGAAGAATGCTTAATCACCCAGTTTTCGAGTAGTTATGAAGGCAAAAGGCCGTGTTAGTGTATTCAATCAACGAGAGGGTTTTTATGGATAAAGCAGTCAAAATCGGGAAAAAAGACGGAATTCTATTGCGCCAGCGTATTGGCCAAAATTGATATAATATCAATGATTGACTTTAAATCAAAACGCATCGATAATAATCAAGTACTTCAAATGATTCGTGAGATTGTGAGAAAATCGCCTCAGAATGTGTTTTTCTCAGCTCACGCAAAAACAGAGATGGAAGACGATAACTTGATTATCTCCGATATAGTTAATATTTTAGAAAGCGTTAATTCTCGGGTTATCCCTCAAAAGGAAGAACTTAAAAATGGTTCGTACCGATATCAATACGGAACCTCAAAAATAATTGCGGTCATTTCATTTTGGCCAAACGGCAAAGGCTTTAACGTTGTTACAGCGTGGAGAAAATAGTGTATTGCACAAATTGTTCAAACAATAAGCCATTAAAATTAAAAAAACTCTCAGCTTACAGCTATACGGATAGCGGGCTAGAAAACATTACTTTAAACGGCGTTATGGAGTGTCGCTGTCCGAATTGCGGAGAGGTCTACCGGTCGTTCGGGAATATTGACCAACTGAACTCGGCGATTGTTGATATTCTTTTAGTGAAAAAAGACCTTCTGTCAGGAAAAGAGATTAGATTTTTGCGTTCTTCTATCGGCTATAGCGGCAAGTATTTTTCAGAAGTTCTCGGGGTGAAACCGGAAACTTTGTCCAGAATAGAAACTCAGAAAAATCCGGTCACAATAAGTCTTGATCGGCACATCAGGTCGGCCATCTTTAATAAAGCTCCGAATCGCGACTATGATCTGCATGACAGGATTATCTCAAACCCAATTGAGGTAAAAGGGAAAATCAGGCTTGCGGTTTCGAGGAATACTTGGAGATATGTCGCGGGTAATGGACAGGCTCTAGCCTTATAGTTGCGCTTCCAGGTAATCCGTCAAGGCGGGGGGATTAGGTACGGCGTACATTTAAAATCTAAAACAGAAACTTCGCGTTGAGCTGGATGTTGGTTAAATATCCAAGCTCCGGCACGATTGTCGTACCGCTCGAAGACGTTGTGCTTGAGGTAACGGTCGTTGCAGCAGTTATAAACTCAAGGTTGAACGTTTCAGTCATTGCGAAGCCGATTCCGTAAGAAACAAGCACCTTGGCCGCCATTGTTCTCGTAAAAGTTCCGGTGCTGTCCACCGTTGAACTTACAAAGCCGATATTCAGCGGAAAATACACGGTTTCCCATCTGTACTTGCCGGCATAAGCCAAAGTTAAGAAGGTCATGCCGCCGGTCATAGTTACTGTCGTTGTGCCAGAAACTGCACCTGTAAGGCTGGCCGTATCAAATTTTAAAGATGCGTAATTAACATAGACACCGTTGTTCCATGAGTTCCTACGAAACTGGCTGGCCTCAAATCCGAATGTAACTGCGTTACTGAATTTATACTCGAATGTGCCTCGCTCGGAACTTGTGCCTGTAAAGGCTGTTCCGTTAATCACAATTTTGGGTGCCAGCATGTAACCTATGTAAAACGAGCCATAGCTGTCTTTAGCTGTTGGCTCTACTTTTCTTTCCTCAGGGGGTGCCGGTGCAGACTTTTCCTTTTCGATAGCCAGCTCGTTTGGGGGAGGGAACTCGGCCTTAGCTTCGGTTTGCGTGAGTTTCGCGTCGAAGAGGGATTTCTCGACGTTCTTGCCGATGGTCAGGATACTTTTATCTGAACAGGCCTTTGAAGAAACGGTTACGATTCGCTTATCTAAGGAAAGCACTTCCAGTAGGCACTGGGCTTTGCCTTCAGACGCGATGAAGCTTTCGCCCACTTCGATCTTTTCACCGTTTTTTAGCTCGACGATGGCTAAGGCTTGCTCATTTAACAGCTGCTTGATATTTGCGGCGTTGGCTACGGTCTGGGTGATTATTATCATGTACAGAAAACTTATTAATTTCATTTATTGCTCTTTTCTTTGGTTTTGTTCGAAGCTTTGTAAGCTATTCCCGTGTCTTTATAGGACATTTTGAAATCAAGCTAAAAAAGTTACGCGGGCTTGCGAAATTGTCCTTTAAAGACATTGAGCTCGGGTAACCTGAATTGAACTTTGGGCCAGTGTATTAATCTTACAAACTGTTACTATGAGCAGATCGATTGCAACTTGGGGGTACAACATTATGTCGGGGCGAAATACACAGGTTGCGCGAATACTTAAGATCATTCATCTGCTTGAAATTAATCCGCAGGGTTTTACTGCGTCGATGGGGTAAATTAGTAGCAAATAATATTTTTCACAGATCTTTCGCTTACAATTATTTCCGGAGTCAAAATGACAAGACAAAATCGTTCTCCAGATGAAAAATGGGCTATCAAATTGTTATTGAGTTCCCTTATGGGTAAATCAGATGATTGGCAGGAAGAGCCTGGTTCACCTACTGACAGACCAGATCTCACTCTTACTGGGCCAAATGGTATTCGTGTAGCCTGTGAAATAACACAGGTCGGTCTGAGTAAGTGGTTTCAGTGGCAGAATGATAAACGATTCCAAGCTCAAGTTGACGTTCTTGCTGAGTACAATGTACCTCGCGAAGTGGATATATGGCTAGAAAAGGCAATCGACAAGAAATTACATAATTTGTCGAATTATAAAAATGAGTCGAATGCAAACGAAGTATGGTTATTAGTTCATGGAGGTATTAACCCGATATTTGATTTTTTTGTTTTAGACCAAAGTTACGATATTCCTTTACTTGTTAAGGCGGCAAAAAATGAAAACAGTAAGTTTGACCGAATTTATGTAGCAAGTTCCAGAAGCGATAAGATAATTTGTATTTATCCGTACGAAGGTGCCAGCCAGTTGGCTCCAGATATTTCCAAATGGGATAATTTAAAAATGCTAACGATCAGAAGTCGCCAGATTGAGACTAAACGTGGTGTGAACACTGTTCGTATAGGAGAACAGTTTAAGACGTCCGATGTGAAGTCATTGCCGCCTTTGGACCCTCGTCGGATGCAAAAAACAGACTGATCCTTACAAGCTTTGCGTTCACTTGGTAAATAGGATCTTCACCTTTTGGGTAGAAACTCCATTATGTTCGAACGGGGGGATTAGATACGGCGTACATTTACCAGAAGCTAACGCCTTGCCTGATGTGAATTCGCTGAAGAGTATGAATAAGGGCCTCTTTGCCTTCTGAATTAAACGCCGCTTCGCCGTTAATTCCGAGAGAATACTGAATTTGTTTTTTGAAAAGGGCTTCGTGCTTGTTGGCATAAATTTCCCACACACTTTTAATGCGATCGAATGAGTTTTCTATTTTTTGGTCTGAGGGTAAGTAATTACTTTTTTTGGCATTCGTTTTCGGGTCTGCCGGAAGTAGGTTCCAGATATCGTTATTGTGCCATACCGACCACGGAATTAAATGGTCGACATGAAATTCTTTTAGAATTTTTCCGGTCCAGACACAATTAATTTCCCTATTTTTAAAGAGTTTGCGGATTTCATACGTATCGCGTTCCGGCTGGAAGAAATTTGCCGTGTGAAATTCCAGATACTTGGCACCGTTCGCGGTATTATTAAGGTCGGCTGTCATGTAGGTCCATTGTAGAATAAGCGAATCTTCAATCCAGTGGGAAAATTGGCTAATGTCGCGGTAAATATCTGCTGGCACGTGAATGTAACCTTTAGCATGGCTGAAAATCGGGTTACTCTTTGAACCACTGTGCTTAACCGGGCCGGTAATGATTGTCGCACAGACAGATTTCACAAGTTTTACCAAATTCCCGCCGCTGGTGTTTTCGAGATCCTTTAAGAATAAAAACAGATCGGCTTTTTCGTAATCGAGCTTCTTAAGATCGGTTTCGAATTTCAACCTGTCGCTTGTACTTTGTTTGATATTATTTTTAACCAGCGGAAAATAATAACTCAGCCAGCGAAGTGCAATACGCTCCACTGGGATTAATACCGTATCGGTCACTTCAGACCACTTTACCACATGCTGCTCGTAACGACTGATTTCGCAAAGTGCCCGCACCAGTGCGAATTTATAAGTCGCGGTTTTTTTATCACGTTGGATGATGTCTTGAATCCTTGAGATTCCGGATTTGGCGTCGAGATTGATTTTCTCAACCACTAAGCTGTGCCACTCAATTTCTGTTTCAGGGGATTTTTCAGACTTTTGAAACAAGATCTTAGCCCCGAAACTTTCGAACACCTGCGCCAGTTGATTTAAATTGTAATTTTCGTAGAGCTTGCCGTTTTCGCGTTTATCGGTGGCATCGGTGCCTCTGAAAGACACGATTATCCGGGCGTTCGGTGCCGCCATTCGTAAAATATTGCGGATGCTTTCAAGTAAATGAGACCGATCAATGTGCTGAAGTACTGCTGAACAAAGGATATTTCGGTATTCGCCGGGGTTTAGGGTTTTTAAATAAGGCAGTTCGTCTTGCCTGAAATCCAGTTTTGGGAAATTCTGCCTTGCAAGTGTGAGCATTCCATCTGAGTTATCGACGCCCGTTACCGGGTAGGCGTTTTGGGCCAGCCAGTGGGTGTCTCGGTCAGAGCCCGAGCCCAGGTCTAGGGTTTTTTCGTTTTTGTGGAAGAATGCGGTTATTAGGTCGTAGATATTTTGGGGGTGTAGAGCGAGGTGCTTCTCTGTGATGGTTTTCGCGTTTTTATTGTAGGAGTTCTTGGTTTCGTTGTACATTTTCTATTTTTTTCCGAGCTTATGATCAGCAGCTTTAAGCGATTTAATTTTAGGTACGCTATATTCGGCTATTTTGCGTCCTATAATAGATTTAAAATACTCCCTTGTTTCCGCATCCGTGCAATACACAAAGCAGCCCTTCATCCCGCGGGTCATAAGCGTCCGATAGGTATTCTTGATTATTTCGTCGGAAATCCTTTTGGCTTCCGGAAGATTCTTTTTGGCTAACCCCTTAATCCCTTTGAGTGATGAGTCATTCGATGAGCGTGCATAAAAGTCGGTAACAACTTCGCCATTTCGAATCACAAGGTCGGCACCAATGATTACGCCCACATATTCCAATTCCAACCCTTGGCATGTGTGAATGCAACCTATCTCACTAACAGATTCTTCAGCAATAATCCAAGGGCCGCCACCATCACTAAGATTCCATTGTCGTTTATATTTGCCGTCATCCAAAACAATATCTAAAGCCTTTTTGTCCTTTTTGGAAATCCAATCCCAGCAGTATCCGGCAACAAGCCTTGATTTGTTTCGAGATTTATTTAGCTTTCGAATTTCAACATCCATTTCGGTTGCTGTTTCATAAACTCTGAAATCGTATTCGTCTTGATCTAAGTTCAAATTCGCCGTTTCTCTTACTTGAAGTGTATTGTCTAACCATGCCAGGTATCCATCAGAGCCATTGCAGCGAAATTGTGAACTGAGCTCAAGAAACGTAACCTCCGCGTTTACCTTTTTCGCCCACTTGCTAATTTCTTCCTTTGTGCCGATGTCCTTTGTAGTTACTCTTTGGCTTTCATCGACAAAGAATATTGAAAGTCTTGCAGCATTAATAATTTCTTTTACTTGATTCTCGCCTAAGTTTTGAAACATTCCGGATTTTTCATTTAGACGATGAGCTTCGTCTACCACGAGTGCGTCGACAGAATTTCTATCGGCGTCATGGTACTTTCCAGAACCGACAAATAAATTTGAAACCTGCGATTTTTTCATATGGCCAACAAGTTTTGTCTCATAAACGGCACGAGGTGCTGCGTTCTTTGTAACGTAGTGGACCACTCGGCCACGATTTAGAATTTCAACTAGCAAATTAATTGCAACGACGCTTTTTCCGGTGCCAGGTCCGCCCTGAACTATAAGAACCTGTTTTTTATTGGTCTTGTTCAGAAGGGCCAGGGCAGTTGTCGAATTTCCTTGAAGTGTACCAGGCGATTTCCGTCATAGTGTACCACCTGTAAAGTCATGAGCAGTGGTTATTGTTTTGCAATTTCCACTGGTACACTATGGTTGTCAAGCGCAGTTTTTTTCCCCTTCTTTTT
>JANPPN010000074.1:0-52245 GCA_031428535.1 Bdellovibrio sp.
AAGAAGAGCTTTCTAAAGACGACCTTCTTGAAATGGTTGAAGACGAAGGTGCGGAAAATGTTGAGGCGCCTGCTGCTGTTGCCGTTCCGGCTCCTGAAAAAACCGGAATCGAAAACACTGAAATCCAATAATAAAAAAACCGCTCTCTCGAGCGGTTTTAATTAATTATTTATCTTTTTGAGCTTTAGGACGTTTGTGCGGATCTAACTCTCGTAATCGTAAACGAATAGTCTTCGGAGTCACTTCGATAAGCTCTGTTTCTTTAATCCACTCCATGGCTTTTTCAAGAGTCATTGGTCTGACCGGAATAACACGAATCGCTTCATCTGAACCTGAAGCCCGGACATTCGACATTCTTTTCGCTTCAGTAATATTAACGATTAAGTCGTTATCTTTAGCGTGCTCTCCAACGATCATACCTTCGTACACTTCGTTACCATGATTGACGTACATAATACCGCGCTCTTGCTTGTTCCAGATTGAATACGCATTGGCCTGCCCGGTGCGGTCAGAGATCATAGCGCCGTTCATGCGCGAGTTAATATCGCCGCGATAGTCGTCCCAGCCATCAAAGTTAGTATTGAGTAATCCAGTACCGCGGGTATCTGTTAAAAATTCTGATCTGTAACCAATCAAACCACGTGATGGAATTCGGAACTCTAATCGGGTTCGTCCCGTTCCCTTTTGAACCATATTCATCATGATGCCCTTACGCATGCCCAGCTTTTCCGTAACTACGCCTACATATGGATCTTCAATATCCACTACGGCGTGCTCCATTGGTTCCAATTTTTTACCGTCGACATGCTTAAAGATAACCTGCGGCTTAGAAACTAATAATTCAAATCCTTCGCGTCGCATCTGTTCAATTAAAACACCGAGCTGCAATTCGCCGCGACCGATAACTTTAAATGCATCTGTTGCATCCGTCTTTTCAACCCGGATCGATACGTTATAGAGAAGTTCGCGCTCGAGACGCTCAATAATTTTTCTTGAGGTGACGTTTTTTCCCTCTTGGCCTGCGAAAGGTCCGTTATTAACTGAAAAGACCATTCCAACGGTTGGCTCTTCGACCGTGATTCTCGGAAGTGGTCGTGGGTCAATGGCTGATGTGATGGTGTCACCAATTGTGAAGTCTTCGATGCCGGCAATAATCGCCATGTCGCCCGCGCCAATTTCTGTTACCGGAATCTGCGAATTTACATGATACTGAAATAAAGCGGAGACTTTTACTTTTTGTTGTTTGTTTTCCTGAATACAAACAACATCATCGCCAACCTTGATGTGACCCGCTCGCATGCGGCCCATTGCTAAACGACCGACGTAATCGTTGTAACCGATGTTTGAAACCATCAACTGCAACGGAGCATTTTCTTCAATTTTTGGCGGGGGTACTAAATTAACAATAGCATCATAAAGAACTTTGAGGTTTCCGGTATTTACAGCCGGATCTAAAGTTGCCATACCTTCTCGCGCAATCGCGTACACAGTATGGAAGTCACACTGTTCTTCAGTTGCCTCTAAATCGATAAACAAATCAAAAATTTCGTTATGAACTTCCTGAATTCGAGCATCCGACCGGTCAATTTTATTAACAACAACAATTACTTTTATATTTTGCTCTAAAGCTTTTTTAAGAACAAAACGCGTTTGCGGAAGCGGGCCTTCAGAGGCATCACAGAGCAAAATAGCGCCATCAACCATGTTGAGAACACGTTCAACTTCACCGCCGAAATCACTATGCCCCGGAGTATCGACGATATTGATTTTAATATCTTCGTAAGTAAACGATGCGTTTTTCGCAGCGATTGTGATTCCGCGTTCTTTTTCAAGATCCATCGAATCCATCAATCGCTCTTCAACTGCCTGGTTTTCACGGAAAGTTCCGGCTTGTCTGATTAAGTGATCAACTAACGTGGTTTTACCGTGATCGACGTGCGCAATGATTGCGATGTTTCTGATTTTCTTTGGATCTTGTAGCATTTTTTTTCCTTCGTTTTAAAAATAATAAATTAAACTGACAAAATAAAACTATCCGTGGCCACCCATTAAGAATTCCTCATGGCTGGTATCTTCCTGCTCGATGCTTCCGATTGAACCGAAGAACTCTAGCGCACAACTCAGCACTTCGTCATTATCCTTAATCTGAAAAATCGCTTTTCTGAAGGCAGAAGAGCCTTGGTAACCGGTTGAAAACCATGAAGCGAATTTTTTAAGCTGAATATTGGTTATGTGCTCAGAGCTATTTGCCCGAATGGCATCGTTCAGATCTCTAAAAATGCCGGAGTAGTTCCGCTTCAAATCATCCCTCGGGCTTTCACCTCTGTATAAACTGAGTGCATCAGCAAAAATTAATGGATTTTTCAAAGCCCCTCTGCCGATTAACACCCCGTCGCAGCCCGACTGGCGTAATCGCAAAACAGCATTTTGTGGAGTTAATACATCTCCGTTTCCAAGTACCGGAATTTTGGTCTTCGCCTTTACTTCAGATATGAATTCCCAGTCAGCAAGACCTGAATAACCAGCAGCCCGTGTTCGGCCATGTATGGCCACCCATGTAATTCCTTCATCATAAGCCAAATTACAGACATCCAGAGCATTTCTTGAATTCTGCTCCCAGCCGGTCCGGATCTTAATCGTAACCGGAATCTTTACTGCCTTAACACAGGAAGAAAGTACTTTCTGCATAAGGATCAAGTCTTTCATCATTGCAGAACCTGCACCTTTTTTCACAACTTTCGGAACGGGGCACCCAAAGTTTAGATCTACGAAGTCAGCACCGTGCTGCTCGGCCACCGCAGCGGCTTTACCAATAAGCTCAGGATCCTCGCCGAAGATTTGAATGCCAATAGGTCTCTGGGTTTCATCATAGCTCATAAGAGCAAGCGTTCGGTCTGATTTATATTCAATACCGGCAGCCGAAACCAACTCGGTAATAACCACACTGGCGTCGAGCTTTTTCATAAAACTGCGAAAGGCATGATCAGTAATGCCAGCCATGGGCGACAAAACAAATGGATTGGAACGCAAAGCAGTTAACGGATGAATGTTTAGGGGAGTAAATTGCGCCGACATGATTGATGAAGTTATGCCAAATTTTACCGTTAATAGCCATGTTTTTAGCAATCTAGTGTAAACATTTTATTAAAAAACGAAAGCCGAATTACATTCGGGATTGGGAAACAGATTCAGACTTAATTTTTGGTTCCAAGTAGTGAAGTACGAGCAATGCTGGAACAAAAGTAAAAAACAAAAACAACGGGTAAATGTATTTCGTATAACTTGCCGGGGCAAGCAGAAACAATATCGGAATCCGCGCCGCAAAGAGGAACGCAAAGGCCACAAGTGAAGGCGAAAATCTAACGAAAAAAAGACAGCCTATAAGTAAAAATAGCGGCGGTAAAAAAGTCGAAATAATCACCGAGAGTGGGTTCGCCGCAGCAGTCAGAAAATAGAGGGCTTTTCTGTACAACGAACTAAGTGGACTCGTATGAATAGTACTTTTATCAATTTTCAACCTTTCAAATGCAGCAGTTAACCCTACTGATAATTGCCCCCGAAAACTGTCTGAAATGACTAGAGGCACGTGACCAATGTGCAACATACTCTGAAAAAGATAAATTCTATTCTTGAGAAAAAGCGCCGGATTTTCAATAATCAGTTCCTTTGCGCTTTTTTTGAAGCTTTGCCACTCGGCTTCGCTGGCATTTCGATTAAAAGCTCCGGCATGGAACGGATCGATATCGATGGGGTTGAATTTACTCCTGAGCAGATTAACCGCAAGAACCGCATCTATATTCTTATAGTGTTCCTCTGGAATTTCCGATGGCATCTTGTCATGAAAGATCTGACTCAAAGGCAGCACATAGGCAGTAACTTCGTAACTACGTGAGTATGACTTTACACGAAAAAAATCATAGGTTACCTGATAATAGCCATATCCTAAAACAGAAATGACAAACCCGTAAAACATAAGCTGGCGATAATTCCATTTTTTAAGAAAATAAAAAATCATCGGGAACAAAACTAAATATAATTTGGCCTCTTGTTTCAGGTCTCCCAAAAGCACTAGTGCCGTAACGAAAATGATAATTCCACCATATGTCCACATTTTTTTCATGAACAGATAATGAAGCCCGAGCAAGAAAACCAAAAGCGAGAAAACTGTATCGCGGCAACTGTAAAAAATCTGACTCTGGTTCAAAGGGTGAAGAGTCAGCAGCAGCACAAGCAGTGCCAAATAGAGCTTATGCGACTTCTTAAGTTGAGATTCAGAGACTGCAAGGTAAATTTTCAGACTTATTAATAGAAAAAGCAGGAGGTTAATTGCACCCGTTAACCCGAAGCCACCAAAAAGAATATACCCGCTCGACGCCAGAAATGAATATGTGAGCGAATGCCAACCGGACGGAGCTCCATCACTAACGGCGGCTGCCAAAGTTAAATCGTCAAATGAAATGAAGCCCGGAAATACCAAAATAAATAGGAATATATAAATAAGTGCTTGAGCGAGCCAGATCAGGCGAATCGGTCTGCTAATAATGCGCGAAAAAATAGCATAAAAATAAAATGAAACAAACGGAACTGTGAACAGAAAAAAATAAGCAAGCAATTCTGAAAGAGTAGTGAATGTACTTTTCTGAAATAAATCAATCCCGTTTAACATCCGACTTTTGCCTTTCAATTTGATAAAGTCTTTCACGGCCCATTGCATGCAACATTTTGTCAAAAGGCCAATGATGAAGTGGCGACATATTCAAATAGATGAGACCCACAAGAAGCCTTACCTTTGCCGGGGAATAGCCCCTTTCAAAGATATATTTTTCAAGTTGTGCATTTGCTTCTAAAGCATTCTGGTGCGTCGGGAACAAAAACTGGCAGGAGTTTTCGGATTCGGAGTAGGTAAAATTATTCATCTTTATCTGACCATAATTAAGATTAATTCCGCCCGATAGTTTTGCAAGATCATAGTAAATGTCACCGAAATCAATTTGGCCTGCAAATTCCTGGCGCCAATCGATTAATGTGAATTTTTTCTTGGCAATATCATAAATAATATTGTCAGGCTGCAAATCACCATGAATAAAAAAAGCCTCGCCCTGATAAAGTTCGGTCCAGTTGAGATTTTGCAAAAGCACACGTGCCGTCGGGACTATCTCATTATTTATCGACCTGATCTTATCATTATCGCCGTAACGTTCTTCAAAAAGCGCAAGTCGAGCCAAAGTCTTTTCACGATAGAAAATTTCACATTTATTTTGCATTTCGATCGGTGAAATATTTTTTCTTTTCCAGACATCGTGATCGAGCCAATTCAATAACGATTGAAAAATGTCGGATCCGACATGCTTATAAAGCGTTTCGCCAGCTTGGTAGTTATAACTGTAAAAATTATTTCTGTGTTGCTTAATTGTCGGAAAAACCCCTGAATTGATCTGGGCCTTCTTTACCCTCAATTCTGCGATTTCCGGATTTTGGAAAAATTTTATTACGTTGTCACCGAAAATATAAATGAATTCAGTTGCTTTGCTGAAATCAAAATTTTCAAATTTTTTCAGTTCATGAATATATTTTTGTTTTGTACCTACATCTGTCCAGGTAATTATATGGGCTTCTAATTTTCGCTCCTGAATCATACTAAGAAGGCCGCCTGAAATCTGTTTTTCGTTCTTTATCAGCTGCGCATCTTCAAGGTCTTTCCAGAATATTTCGAAGTCTTTGATAAAGAGCAGCCCTGTGAACGACAAAATAGTTTCGGAATCCATAGCCTTCTTATCGTGCAATTCAATTACTTTGCCATTGGCAACATCGACATTACAATAGTTAATCGAGTCTTCCTTCTTCGAAGTGGCCACCGCCATCCAATTTTGAGATTGCGGAAAAATACTGACATCTTCCTGCCAGAGAGTATCGCAGCAAACGAGATAAAATGCGGAATTGAGAGCGTTTTTACAATCGTACGCCGAAAGACCCGGACCACTGCCCGGCCCATCGTAATTGGCAACGTGAACAAAAGTGAAGATGAGATCGGGATGGGCAATTGCCAGGTAATCTATTACCTGTTCGCGCTTGTAGCCAAGGGCAATGACAAATTCTGTTTGCGGCGGAAATTTTTCGATGATGTGACTGATGATTGCTTTTTTGTGTATCGGGAGCAACGCTTTGTTTATGACCTCGGAATAATGACCCATTCGGGTTCCGTTGCCTGCCGCCAATAAACAAACTTTAGGATTCATTGCTAAATTTAAGTCGCAAATAAAAGGGAAGTCAATTAGCATTACCTTGGCAGCAAGCCCAAATTCGACTAGCTTTTATGAATGATGGCGCAGACAAAATGAAAATTGCAATTGCAATCCCATGTTACAACTGTGAAGTACAGATCCGAAGACTTTTATTTGAATTGGATAAGGTCTTAACTAATCAGAAACTGATTTCTGAAGTTTATATAATTGAGAATAACAGCACTGACGCAACTTTAGCTGAAGCAATCCGAACTGTTGCCGAATTGCCGTCCAAAAAATATTTTTCGGTCTACCGAAACCTGAAAAATATAGGGCTAGGAGGAACCCACAAAATTGCCTTCACCGTTGCAAAATCGAATATGATGACGCATTTAATTCTGCTGCACGGTGATCATCAGGCCACAGCAAATGATATCCCACTTATCATTGAATATTTGCACCGAAAAAACGGTGTAAATATTCTGGGTTCACGCTTTCTTAATCTTCGAAATCTTTCCGGTTACAGTTTCCTTAGGAAGTCCGGAAATTTAGCGCTTAATCGGGTTTACTCAGTTGTTACAAACGTACAAGTGATGGATCTGGGCTCGGGGCTGAATGCTTTTCGGCTTGCCGACTTCGATCCTGAAGTATATCAGAATTTTGACGATGGCTTCACATTCAACATGGATCTGCTGCTTTATTTAATCGGAAAAAAAATTGCTTTTAAATACGTTCCTATAAAATGGACGACCGTAGACCAGATTTCAAATGCGCGGGCTCTTTCAGTAGGATTAAAAACGTTGATAAAACTGTTCCGCTGGAGGTTCTCTTTGCCAAATGAGAACGAAAAGCACTTTGAATCCGAAAAACTTTCTATTGATTGAATTTATTTCAACCAGGTCACACGGCCTTCGGTTTGGCGGGGCGCTTTCGGTGGATTATGGTCTGGATAGCCGACGACAACTGCGCATAGTAACTCAAGTTCGCCCTTCTTGTATTTTTCAAGCTGATCAACACCCAAAAACTGATCAACTTCATTTTTAATTTCAAGAGGCGCGCCCATCGTGCAACAGCCCAAGCCTTCTACCTGACAAGCCAGATTCAGGTTCTGAACAGCCATGTAAACGCTGCCAATACTGGTGTAGTGCCGCTCATCCTTGGAATTTTCAGAATAAGCAAAAATGATAACCGGAGCCTCACCGAGAGTGAAAAAAAAACGCTCGGTGAAATCAAAGAGCGACGGCTTCAGCTTCTGTTGTAAAACATCTTTGATTCCTAGCCACGATTTTTGCGAATATTTCAGATATTCGTCGCGCTTTGCACCCTGAACGACGAAGAAGCGCCAGTTCTGACGATTTTTGCCAGACGGGGCATGTTCTGCCGCGCTCAGAAGACGTTCCAACACTTCATGCGGAACCTCCTGTTTTTTAAATTTTCTGATCGACTTGCGAGTTTCAATTATCTTATAAAATTCATCACGGTTTATTTGACCCATGCGATTGATTATAACAATATATAGGAAAATGAATAAAGTAGATACTTCAACAGATTCAAAAAACAGCCGCGCTATTATTGTTTTGCTAGTGCTTGCAATCGCCGCTGCAATATTGTCATCGTTACCGTTTATTCAGGCAAAAACCAAAGAACTTTTTACAAAAGACGCTCGCCTGATTTTGGCAAAAGTGAATGCTTTTTACGGAAATGATCAAAAAGAGTATTTGATCCTGAAAATAAAGGACATTTCAGGCATCCAAATCGAGATTTACGAGGTCAATTCGCAGTCTAAGAATCAGCAGGAACATCAGAACTTCAAGAAAAGATTCGAACTCTTGCAGGATTCAGACGCGTATATTACGCTCGACAAAAATACCACAAATCTGGCTTTATCAGATGTTGATAAAGATGGCCAACTCGACATTTTAGCCCCTTCGGTGGATCGCAACGGAAATTTAAGACTTAATACGTACAGATTTAACTCTGAACTGAACAGCTTCGAGCCCATTGTCGAAATCAATAAATAGACTGAGATTTACTTATTTCTTAGCTTTTTTGAGATCTCGCCACGACTTATTGGCCCGCTGCCTGGCGTTTTGCTGATACTCTTTTACGGCTTTATTATGTTGCTGAATATTTTCTGAAAAAATATGAGTTCCATTATTCTGGCTGACAAAAAACAGATAATTGGATTTTGCAGGTTTCACAGCCGCCTGTAAAGCCTCGATACCGGGATTGGCAATCGGCGTGGGTGGAAGCCCCATAATTGTGTAGGTATTGTATACAGTAGGAGTAAGAAGATCATTTTTCGTAATATTGGTCGGCATCTTTCCCTGTAGTACGGCTAGTCCGTACAACACTGTGGGATCTGTTTGCAGACGCATCTTTTTATTTATTCGATTGTGAAAAACCGAAGAAACAATTGGTCTTTCGAATCCTGCACCGGTTTCCTTTTCGATAATACTTGCGAAAGTCACCACTTGTGCCCGAGACCAACCAATAGCATTGGCCTGGGGCTCAATCTCTTTCCATACACCCAAAAAGCGGTTCACCATTTGCGTAACGATAGATTTTGCATCCTCAAATTTTGTAAATTTATAGGTTTCCGGATACAAATAGCCCTCAAGACTGGTAACATTTTCGTTGAGCAGCGATTGGATAAATTTCCGGTCAACGACTATTTTAAAGAATTCTTCGGATGTGGCAATTTTATTTTTTTCAAAAATCGCCGCAATATCGTAAAGGTTAAGGCCCTCAGTCACCGTGATTGTTCGGGCAATACTTTTTCCTGAAACAATTACTCTGATTATTTCATCAGGTTTCATACCCTGATTCAGCGAGTATTCACCCACTTTAAATTTCGATGCCAGACCTTTAACAGTTGCGTAAAGCTGAAATAATCTGGCATTTCGAATAAGGTTTTTTTCCCGCAGCTGTCCGGATATTTGCGAAAGACTGGTACCGGGATTAACTTCAAAAATAATTTCAGTTTTGTTCGAACTGACCGGCATTCTCAAAATCTGATATCCAAAGTACGCCGCGGCAGCTGCAATTGCCAATGTCAAACTGACAAAACCAATAAAGCCAACTCGGGTTTTTTTAGTCAAGATTAACTCCGGGAAGCAACTTGGATTTATCCAGTGCCGAAGAGTCCTCTAAGCTGGCAACGGGAATGGTGCAATACTGAATTGCAAAAAATGCTGAAGGCCGGTCGTTTCCGGACTTACCCATCCCACCGAATGGCAAACGTGAACTGGCGCCATTTGTTGTACGGTTCCAGTTAAGTAATCCAACTCTCGCCTTTTGCAAGGCAGTTTCATAGAGCTCACGATTTTTTGAAAATAAAGCCATCACTAGCCCATAACCGGTGGAATTCACCATCTCTATTGTCTTTTCGAAATCGCTGGATCTGTAGATCGCAACATTCGGACCGAAAATTTCTGTTTTCTGGTAAACTGAATTTGCATCGAAGCTTTTCACGAGATGTATACTCGGCGTAACATAGTGGCCTTTATATTCAAGTTCAAGCGCCTTACCCCGCATCAGGCTTTCACAATTCTCGCGGTTGGCCATTTCCTGAAACCGAATATATTTTTCAACTGCGGCTCCGTTGATAAGCGAGCCCATAAATGGATTCTTAGACCAGTGCCCAATCGTCAGTTTCTTTGCTGCTTTATAAAATCTATCTGTAAATTGGTCGGCAATTTTATCATGTAAAATAATCCGCGAAGTGCCTGAGCATCTTTGGCCGGTCGACATGTATGAGCCGATCAAAGATTCATAAATTGCTTTGTCGATATCGGCATCTTCCCAAACAACGGTAGCATTTTTACCGCCCATTTCAAGCGCAAGAATTTTCCAGTAGTGATTCAATGTTTCCTGTTTGATTTTGAGCCCGACTTCATATGAGCCAGTGAACAATATTCCATCGACTAATTCGTGGGCCACAAGTCTTCGTCCGGTTTCAGCTTCGCCATGAATAAGATTAAACACACCCGGCGGGAATTCTGCTTTTTCAATAAGTTGAGCGTAAAACTGCGCAACCGCGGGGGTCTGATCAGATGGTTTATAGACAACAGTGTTGCCTGCAATGAGGGCTGGAATAATATGGCCATTCGGCAAATGAGCCGGAAAATTAAAAGGACCGATGACCGCCATTACTCCGCGCGATCTGTATCGAATTACACCGTCCACGTGTGGTAAAGCATTTTCGATTCGTTCTTCGCTGATAAGTTTGAGCGATTCATTGATTGTTATATCGATTTTTGCAGCCAAAGCTTTAGCTTCCTGAGTTGCATCCCAGAGGGCTTTACCGGTGTCGCGTGAAATCAATTCGGCCATTTCAGATTCGTGCGCAACAAAAACATCCCGCAATTTCTGTAAATAGTTTTTTCGTTCGGCAAGTGTTGTCCGAGACCACGGCATGTAAGCATCTTTTGCAGCCTTACAGGCTTTGTCGACGTGATCCAGTTGAAAAGAAACAGTCATAATTTGATCGCTAAGATCAGACGGACTTATATCCTTGAACACGCCATCGGGTTTTTCGGCTTTTATAAATTTTCCGGCAACAAAGTCTCCGGTAAAGACGACGGGTTTTACTTTCATGAATTTTTTCTCCCATAGTTGAATGGCGCCACAAAAACTTCCTGATCGAGTACAGCTCCAAGATTTTCGCGGGATTTTGCCGGAATAGAAACAACCCCATCCCGAATTTCATAACCGGTCATCACGCATCTGAAGTCTTCACTTCCGAAGCCGACCAGTCCTTGTGTTTTATAATTTGGATCGGAGAATTCATTCAACAACATTCGTTTGCCCATTTTAATCGGAAGCACGTCTTTTGTTTTGGCACCATAATGAGGGCCACCGTCGAAGGGATCGACTTCTTCAAGATACTCAAAACCAATTCCCTCAAGTAAATGCTCGGCCGGCTTTGTTGCTTCACCGACGCGCCCAAGAACTAACCTTGCCTTGGCATCTAAAAGCGTGAGGTAAATATCTTCTTCCGGAAAAAGGGATTCAATAAACTCTTTATTTGTTTGCGATAACATATCCGCTTCCTGATATGGCAGGCCTGTAAATCGCCTGCCCAATGCTTCCCAGAATTCACTTCGTCCCTCTTCGGTCAAGGGCGGCGTAAGTTCACAGAGAATACGTTCTTCAAACCGTTCAGGATTCAACGCCATATATACGAATCGGCTTAAAGAAATCTGGCGACCAAGCTTTTCAGGCCGGCGACGGTACATTTTATCAACTAACAACCCACCGATTTCAGTTGGGCCATCTGCATCTGTCTGAAAGCGTAAAACCTGGTGAATAAATCCAAGGCCCAGATCCTGGGAAAAATGATCCCGCTTGAGGATCTTAAAGTAGCAATGCGGAACTTCTTCGCTACCGTGCTTGGCAATAATCAACGAGCTGCCAACCACCATTTTTTCTTCGAGATCCACGATCACGAAAACATACTCAGATTTATTTTTTGGAAGCTCGCCTGCAAACGAAGCTTCGCTCCGCGAAATTTTCTCAGCCAGAACTTTTTTGTCTCCGGGTAGATTAAGTAAATTAAATTGCCTTGCTAAATCAGTCAGTTGCGACAAATCGTCGCGTTGAACAGCTCTAATTAAGAAACTCATATGCAAAACCTCTCGACCATTTTTTCATAAAAATGTGTCGCCTTTTCCAGATCTTCAATTTTAACATGCTCTTCGGGAGTATGTACATTTCCTTCGCGAATTCCGGCACCGAGACAGATACACTCGATTCCAAGACGACTAAACAGGCTGGCTTCATTTGTTGATGCCAGCGTTTTACACTTTGAGTCAAGCCCCATACTCTCTAAAATGCTCTGAGCCGCCCTTACCAAGACCGAATTTTCATTTGTTCTGAATGGCCTTTTATAATCTGTAATCCGGAAATGAGCTCCACTTTCTTCACAAACCTTTTGAATTTTAAACATCCAGGTTTCATATTGTTCCTGCGTGACGTTCGGCAAAATGCGACAAGAGCCTCCAATTAGTAAATCATCTTCAAACGTTCGAATAATACCTACACTGAGCGTAGAGAAATTCGGTTCAAAGTCTGTGTCCTTAAACTGGCGCATGTCGTTTTCGACTTCTTTTAGCACCTTATAAATATTATTAAGCTTAACCAGACAGAGATTTTTCACATGTGAAACAAGCTCAAGCTCAACCATTGCCTGGCTTGGAATCATATTCACCCGAGTGCCGCCATCCGCTTCAATCAAAACCATATTTTCCGGCATTTTCTGTAAGAACTCGAGCATATTCTGAATTGCATTCTCACCTAGATGCGGAGTAGAAGAATGCGCAGATCTTCCCGAAAACAATTTGGTCTGCGTAGTTGCGGATTCCGCCTGATTTCTTGATATCTTGTATCTGCGTTCGTCTTCACTGATCGGAATTCGAATTTCTACAATGGCAAAACCTTTTGCCGCCTCAATAATTTTCAAATCGCTGGCTTCTCCGATTAAGGCGTACTTTGCGTTAATTTTATTTTTTCGGATTAAACGTAAAGCACCCTGCATTCCGGTTTCCTCACCGAAGGTGCCAATAAGTACCGGTTTCAACGTTTTGAACTGTCGGTCTTTAAGCTTTTTCAGGACATTGAGTTTGCAAAGGAAGTCGAGTTTGACTTCAGCAGCGCCAAGTCCGTAAATCTTTGAATCTTCAATTGCGGCATCATAAGGATTGAAGTCATTTTTTTTCCAAAGCGAAAAACTTCCGGGATCAACTGTATCCAAATGAGTCTGCAGTAAAAATTCGCAGTCGCCGGCATTAAATTTTTCTGTACGTACTATAATGTTGGCTTGTGTAACACCATTCTGCATTTCATGCAGAACTTCTACAACAAGGCCTGCATCTCGCGCCAAAGTCGCAAGAAAGTCTACAAGTTCAACAGTCGAACTTGTAGGACTGCTGTCGAGCGAAATCAATTTTCGACAGGTCTCGATAAAATTCAAATTAAATTCCTTCTGAAATTGTTTTTTCAACAATCTGAATAGCCAAATCAATATCCTGATTTTCAATTATTGCCGGAACTAGGAACCGGATCCGCACCGGGTCTTTTCCGCAACTGAAGGCAATTAAGCCATTACTAAATAGTTTTTTAATAAGCGCCTCTGTCTGCTCTTTTTTGCCTTCAAACGGAGTAAACGCGATCATGAGGCCCATTCCGCCGGCGTCTTTTACAAGGCCACGGCAGGTGGTGACATTCAGTTTATTCAGCTCGTCCACAAAACGATTGTGGATCTGGTTGATTCGGCCATTCGGGCCTAAAAATCCCTCTTCGAGCATGTTAATAATTTCAAGACCGGCCGTCATTGCCGAAGTGCCGCCGGAAAAAGTTCCGGCTATCAATCCCGGCTTTGGATTATACTCTTCCGTATAAAGGGTTGCGCCTAGCTGAACCGTCTTGGCAATTGTCACAAGGTCGACGTATTGGCCAAGGTCCATTGTTTCAAAAGCAAAAAATTCGCCGGTTCTGGCAAAGGTCTGAACTTCGTCAGCCCAAATTGCAATTCTATTCTGTTTACAGAAATCCAGCATAGGAACATAAAACTCTCGAGGTGTTGGCACGAATCCGCCTTCGCCGAGCATTGGTTCAAAAACAAAACATGAAATATTTTTTTCGTTTTTAGCGTATTGTTCCTGCATGGCACGCAGGGCTTTTTCGCTGCTTTGAGGATCTTTTTTCTCGAAGTTGGGAATTCTAAGTACTTCGCTATAATCCGGAAGCCCCTGCTTATACGCCGGATTATCGGTAACTTCGGCCATCATGGTCGAGCGGCCGGCAAAAGAATTTTTCATCGCGAAAATCAGTTTCGCAGGAGAATTTTTCTGGCGAGCCATCTTGAGTGCATTTTCATTTGCCATAGTACCGCAGGTTGAAAACCAGGCGTGCTTCAGACGGCTCTTTCGGCCGGCAATCTGAATAAGTTTTTCAGTTAACTTTAAATATTCGTTGTTGGGTTGAATATTTCCCTGCATAACAACATCCGAAAGCGCGCCGCGGATTGCCGCTTTCATTACCCGTGTATGGCTATGGCCCATAATGTGAATACCGATTCCGTTGATCAAATCCAGCTTAATACTGCCGTCTTCAAGTTCAACATAAGGCCCCCGCCCTGCGCCCGTACCAATGTAGTTGTGATAAAGTGGACGGCCACGTAATGCACCGATTTTTTCAATTTTCTGTTTTGACTTTTCAACCAATTGATTTTGGGGTTTGCGGATAGAATCAATTTCAGAGTTCAGTGCCGTGACCTCATCCACCAGATCAGAAATCAAACTTTCTACGACCGGATCATTTTGGATTTTTTGTCCAACTAAACTTTCGTCGGCATTGGCTAAATGAGTAAAAGCATTCTTAATAACTGTTAACATAAAAACCCTTTCGTTAAATCACATTTTGATTCGGGATATCTTACATCGCTGCAGTAGCGCGTGACAATGATGAGGGCTTCTTTGTAGACTTTAGCTATATGCCGCAAGAAACTGAAATTCAAAATGTGCCTGCTCAAACCACCGTGTCATTTACCCAGCTATTTGATCAGGCTCTCGTGCTTCAACAAGCTCAAAAATGGGACGCTTCACTAGAAACTTACCAAAAATTACTAGACCAAAGTACGAGCAGCATGAGTAATTCTCAGGCATCTGTAATATTTCACAATATGTCGACTTCGGCCTACGAAAAGGGTGACTACTTAAAAGCTTACATTTGGTCAAAGAAAGCACTTTCGTTAAATTCAAAGAATCAATTGGCAAAGGAATCGTTCAATCACTATTCCAAAAAGGTTGAAATTCCGATCATTCCTCACCAAATCAGCAATCTAGATTATGTTAAATCCGGAATTTCAAAAGTTCCGCTGGATGCCTGGTTGGCTTTCAGTTTAATTCTGGCCTTCGCTACATTATACCTGTTCTTCAATAATATCCTGCTGAGCAAAAAGAATTTGTTGGAAAATAATTTCTCTGCCCAAAAGAAGTGGCCGACGTTTGTTGCACTTTTTTTTACTTTACTAGTGCTTTCAGCTAGTTACGTCAGTTTCGAGGACGCTTACACAACGCGAGCGCTGGTGATTGCGGAAAAAGCCCAGGTTCAAACTGCACCTGGGGAAAATAAGCCGGTCATTTTTGAACTGCAGGCAGGTCAGGAACTTGAAGTTTTAAAAATTGATCAAGGGTACTTTCAGGTACGCTACCCAGGGGCCTTTTCAGGTTGGATAAATAAAACCCAACTTGAAATCTTGAGCTTAACATATGGGCAGTAAATTTAATCAAACTTTTGTTGCAACTTCGATTCACTTTGACATCGTTTCTGCCTTCGGGTTTTATCAAATTAAGAGCAAATTTAAACTTCAATCAGGTGCAAATGCTAAGAAGTAAGATCTTGAAATTGTTATTTATTTTAATGTTTTCTAATTTTGTATTGTCTTGCGCCAGTGATGAAAAAAATGCGGACACTCCTGAAGCCGCTTTTAAGATTGCGAAAGACTACGATGATAATGAACGCTACCTCATCGCAATTCAGCGCTATGCTGATGTTAAGAATAAATTCCCCTACAGTTCTTATGCAACCGAAGCCGAACTGGCCATTGCAGATGTTCATTTTAAAAATGAAGACTATCCTGAGGCCCAAATCACCTATCAAAACTTCAGGGAGCTGCATCCTAAACACCCGAAAATAGATTATGTCATTTACCGGACCGGAATGAGCTATTTTTTGCAACTACCCGAAACCATCGACCGGGATATTACACTCGCGAATGATGCCATTTACAGTTTTAACGAACTCATTAAAAAATTTCCAGGCTCGCATTATTTAACCGAAGCAAAAGAAAATCGTCAAAAGGCCTTCGTTATGCTGAATGAGAAGGAACTTTATATCGCCGACTTTTATTTCAAGCAGAAACTATACGATTCTGCAACGCTACGCTATATCGGATCTTACCGAAAATTTCAGGATTTCGGGCTGCAGCCCCGCTCTCTGGCCGGCGTAATCCGAAGCTCTGCGAAACTTAACGACCCCGAAAAACTTAAAACCTACAAAGATATTTTGATTACGAAATTCCCTGACTCTGACGAAGCAAAAGCAATTAAGCGAGAAGGTCTTTAGTGACAGCATTTTCACATCAACTGATTGAAGAAGCCAGGTCCGCTTTCATTGAAGGCGATTATGCCACCGCTGAGCCTATTCTGAATCAGCCAACTCTCTTAAACTCTAAGAATCCTGAAGTTCTGCAAATGCTGGCAACTATTTACTATGATCAGGGAAAATTCAATAAGGCCATTGCAACCTTTAAAAAAGCCCTCGTAATTGAACCCGGTTATACAGATGCCGCCGTGGGACTCTCAATTATTTTGAATGATATTGGCCGCTATGACGATGCAAAGAAAATATTTGAAGATGCTAAAGCACAGTTGGATGCGAAGAAGCAGATCAACGAACCAAATATCAATGAAAAGTTTGCCGCCAAACACGCCGAACTGGCGGATATGTACCTCCAATTTAAACGTTATGATGAAAGTGTCGAGCAGTATCAAAAGGCGGTTTCTCTTTCTTCAAAAAAGCTTGAGCTGAACCTCCGGCTTGCTGAATGTTACGTTCAGGCCGGTCAAAAAGATCGCGCGATTAAAGAGCTTAAAGCGCTTTTACAGGCCGATCCTCGACTGACCGCCCCCCGACTGAAGCTCGGATTAATCCTCTACAACTCCCATCACATTGCAGAAGCCGTGGATCAATGGGAAAATATTTTACGTTATGATTCAAAAAACCAGGAAGCTATTCGTTATCTGAAAATGGCGCAAGCTGCCGGTGTTACAACACTACATCTGTAAGAAAGATTTTTTATGGCCCAAATTAAAGACGAAATGACCTCCTTTCTGTCAAAAGACGAAATCGCAAAATTAGTAAGTAAATTAGCCGCTCAGATCGAAAGCGATTACGAAGGAAAAGAAATCATTTTTATCTGCCCGCTCAGAGGTTCTATTCATTTTGCGGCAGATCTGATGCGTAAAGTTGGTCTCATGCAACAGGTGGATTTTGTGTATGTGCAATCAACTGAAAAAGGCGGCGCAATCCGCATGACGAAAGACATTACGATCAATATTACCGGTAAAGAAGTCATCATCGTTGAAGAAGTCATCGATACGGCCAGAACCCTCAGTTTTTTAAAAAACCGCCTGCTTGCATCACATCCGGCATCACTCAGAATTGTAACTTTACTTGATAAACCTGCCCGACGCGAGCTTCCGATTCGTGCCGACTACATCGGTAAAACGATCGAAGACCGCTACGTGGTCGGCTATGGAATGGATTCTGAAGAGCTCGGAAGAAATTACTCAGATATTTACGTACTGAGAAATTGATTTCTGTCGCGTAACAGTTTTTATCTAATCAAATACCGCTTTAAAATTATGTTATTCATCGGGGATTATAGATGAGTCTCGCGGATTTCTATTCGAAAAAGTCAGCAATTTAGACTTCTAATCTCATTCTGAGACTCAAGTTTTCCCAGAAACAGACGATAAGAACACTATAAAAGGGAGTGCTTTATGATACTAATTACCACAATGCGAAATCGCCTACGGAAAAATATTATTGCTGGTCAATCAGGCCAGGGTGCCACTGAATACATTCTGTTATTAGTGGTGATTGTAGGTCTTGTCATGTTATTCGGGCCAAAAATTAGAAAGGCAATGGAAGCTAAAATGGAAACGTTGGATCAGGACATTCAAAGCGTAAAGAGCAAAGAATAATCGTGACAATAGAATATGTGCTTCTTTTAGTAATGGGTGGAGTGCTTTTCATGGGCACACTCATGAAAGCGCCAAAAAGGGCGTTTGAAGTAGGCGGAGCACGTCTAGCTGCCAGAGTCGAAGTTCAACTGGCGACCGGAACCGGATTTGAAGCTTATCCAACATCAGCGGGGGGCACTTCCAATGAAAACAAAAGAGTTCCGTGGTCTGAAACCGAATAAATTCATTTTAAATAATAGCGGACAGATTGCTATCGAATCTGTTCTGTTGATGGTTATTTTGCTGGCTGCATTTATGGTCGTTACAAATTACGCAAAAGATAAAAAATTACTTTCAAATTTAGTTCAGAAACCGATGCAAAGCCTTTCAGTTATGGTTGGATTCGGCGTTTGGAAATCCGCAGATGCAGGCACCGGCTGTCGTGCGCCGGGCAGCAGTGCCGGTGTATCTATCGGGAAATGCCACCCCAATTCTATTGCCCGCTCACTGAGCTCGAATCCAAAGCCATGACAAAACGACGGCCTTATAATCCCCTTTCTAGTACCTCGGGTTTTATTATTGCCGATTTTCTTTTTGCCTTTGTACTGGTTATTTCAATTTCAATTTTTATTTTCGGACTTACCTTTTCACTCGCAACTATAGAAATTGCCCAGTATATCGTGTGGACCACCGCTAGAAATTATGCCAGTGGGACAAACACAGAAGCTGCGGCGCAAATCAATGCGCGCACAAAATTTACAAATATCACGGCTGCATTTCCCTCATTGACCGGAAATGGCTCGACCGACCCTTGGTTTGAACTGCTGGATAGCAATCTGGCCATCGGTGACTTGAGTACCACGACCGACCCGCTTTTCGCGGGGCTAATAACCTCTGATGACAAATTAAATCGCTATCGGCAACCCTGGACCGGCGCCAGTGCCAAAATTTATCTTAAACTTTTTGCCGGTTTTAAAATTCCGTTCCTCGGAAATGTGGCTGCCGCGAAGGAAGATTTCGAATTTCCGATTCGCGCATTTATCATTCGTAATCCCAGCCAGGAAGAATGTCGGAATTTCTTTTATAACCAACGTTACTCCGAAGGTATACTAAAACTCGAAAACGGAACGGTAGCCGATCCTGCAGTCAGAGCAGCAAATTTGCCATCCGGCGGGCCCACCCAAGATGGCTGGGGTGAGGATAACGGATGCTAAAAAAGAAATTTAAAAAATCCGAAGAAGGCATGGCGCTGGTTGAAACAATTCCGGTACTTTTTATGCTTGTACTTGTGTTCAATTTTTCACTTGGTTTTTTCGGCGCAATACATTCAGGAATTTTAAATTCTATAGGCTCGTACAACTATGCTCTTGAAACTTTCAGATATCGTTCGAATTTAATGTACTTTCGTCCGGGTGCGGATACGGCCAACTACAAGCTTTCCAAAAATCGCGTCCATGGCGTAACAAAGGATGGCAGTGATCATCAAACGACCGAAGACAAGCAAAGATGGCCGGCAACCGTAAGACCGATAACCTTCAATTACGTCAAAGAAACCCCTGCCAGAACTCTTAACACTTTAACGAGTGGAAATTACGGCAGCGTCTGCGACGATTCGGGTTGCCGAACCTTTGATAAGGCGGCCACCGAAAACGTCTGGAACGCCGCCTCGACTTATGTCCCACAAACAGGAACGGCCATACAAACGCCCAGAATTTGGGTCAAGACTGTTTATGGAATCTGTATTTCTGCCGATTGTAAATAGTGATAGGAGAATTTTATGGGTCCCAATGAATCAAGAAACTTATGGATCTCAATCGGCGCAGGGGTGTTTGCCACCTTTATGCTTTACTCTTATTCTCAGGAAAAAAAGGCCGAGATTGAAAAAGCCTCAGGCGACAAAGTGCGGGTTGTTGTTGCTCGGGAAAACATTCGGGAAATGGACAACATCTATGACAATGTTCTCGAAATAAAAGAAAAAATGCGCAGTGATGTTGAGCCGGATTACTATGATAAAATTCCTGATGTTGTCGGCGGAGTCGCCGCAATTCCGATTACAAAAGGTCAGACCCTGACTAAGAATAAAATTCTGGAACCCGGTCCTGAAACAGGAATGGCCATTCAGGTTTCTCCGGGAAAACGTGCCGTAACTATTCCGATCAATGACGACCGTGCAAATGCCAAACTTATCCGACCGGGAGATCGCGTCGATATTATGGCGATTGTGGACTCCGGAAAAGGGTTAAATCAAAAAAGAGAAGTCACTGTGCTTATGCAGGACGTCGTTATACTTGCTACCGGAGTCAATGTTCATAACAATTTACCGCGCACAATTGAGCGCGACGTTTCTGGTCGTGGTCTGATACAGACAAGTCTTACCGGTGATACAAAATACACGACGATAACAATAGAAGCCAAAATCGAAGAAGCACAGGATCTGGTGTTTCTGGCGGCTACCAACGCGAGCAGTCTCTATTTTCTTTTAAGGAATCCACACGACCGCAAAATTCAGCCCCGAGTGCCGGCTTCCAGTGCCGACAGCATTCAAAACCGGACTTCAGGCTTACCGCCTGGATCAACGTCTTTACCGGTTCCCAAATAATAGTATTCCTGACTGATAGTCGTTACACTAGAAGTCAGGATGTTGTTAAAAATACTGCCTAATTTATTCTTAATTATGTTACTGAGTTTCAGCGCGAACTCGCAGGATATCCCCAACCCTGCGGCAACGGCTCCTGACGTTGTAAAATCGGAAAAACTCGAAAAGGGTGATAAAAAACCTAACGGCAAAAGAATCCGAAGGCAACTTGGCCTTATTGTTGGTGTTGAGCACGACGAAGAATTTCTTATTCCCGATGTCGAATTAAGTATCGGCGGAAGAACTGATTTTTTCGATATCGAGCGTATTAAAGGCACAGACTTTTTCAGAATAATGCCGAAAAAAGCCGGCAACGGAATAACAACTTTGCGGGATAAAAAAACTGGTCAGATCATCGTAGAAATCCGCTTTGACATCAGAGACGACTCAATAGAAAAAACCATGCGGGAAGTACAGGCTCTTTTAGCAGACATTGAGGGCATTGAATTTAAGATTGTAAACGGTCTGATTCTTGTTGATGGCTATGTATTGATACCTCACGACTTAATCCGAATTCAGCAAATTATTTCGCAATTTGACAAAAAGGTGTCTTCACTGGTTACGCTAAGCCCGTTGGCCAGAAAGCGAATTGCAGAATTCATCACCAACGACATTAATAATCCAGAAATTAAAGTCACCGCCATCGGAGACTTTCTTAAACTCGAAGGCCAGGTCAATACTGAAGCCGAAAAAAGCAGGATAAAACAAATTGTTCAGCTTTATATTCCGGATTTGGTATTCGATCAGGCACCGACTTCAGACAGCAGCCCCATCAAGGTCGTTGGCCGCAAACCGCCGGTCAGCGCGGCTGACATTATTATAGATCTGATTACGATCAGGCGAGATGAAGAAAGAGTTGAGCCTCCGCCGAAGATGATTCAAATCGTGGCGCATTTTGTGAAATTCGGCGAAAATTACGGAAAATCCTTCAGCTTCAGATTCTCACCGGCCGTTAGCGGCCAGGCCGGAGCTTCAACGCCCGCTACTTCAACGATCGATTCAACGATTAATTTGCTGAATAATTTATTGCCTAAACTGAATTGGGAAAAAAAGCACGGCTTCGCTAAAGTACTCGATACTGCTTCAATTCTTGTTCAAGATAAAGTTAAGGGTTCTATCCGCAGAGATGTTTCTACTCCTGGCCCGACTTTACCGCCAGCGCAATTGGGTGGTCTGACTCAACAAACTACTATTTCAGCTACAGTTTCTTTGGATGTTGTGCCAACGATAAAGTCTGAAAGATCCGGATTGATCGAACTGAAAAACCTAGTTGTAACAGTCAGCGCAGCCAACGGCTTAGTCGAAAAACAGAATAATGTCAGAGTTGAAACAACAATATCCGTTCGGGACCGGCAAAGTGCCGCCTTTGGTGGCGTCATCAAAAAGGGCGCCGAAACCAACTACGGAGCACCGGCAACGCCAGATGCGCTAATTACGTTAAACGCGGGAAAAAACTACACCCGCGACAATTCGCAATTTGTGGTTTTCGTAACGCCGATCATTAAATCGTCTGCCAGCGCGGGCGTAGACCAGGTAAAAAAGAAGTTCAGACTTAAAGACTAGCTTTAGGTCTTAAGACCTAAAATAGTATCAAGACTGGTCAAGAAATTCCTGATTTATGACGAAAAGAAGTGGAATAGTGGAGGTCTTTTTTGGCAATTAATCCGCAATGCAATTTGATCGCAGTACTCGGCGGAAAAGGCGGCGTGGGTAAATCTGTGTTTGCAGCCAACCTGACCGCAGCTTTTGCGCTGGAACTTCGCGCCCCGACTCTGTTAATCGATTGTGATTCCAAAAGCGTCGGTGATCAGAACATCATCACTGGATTAAAGCCGCTGAAAACTTTACGTGAACTTGCAAATTCAACTCAATCTCTGAACTCGACTCCGATGCAACAGATCGTTACGCAGCACCCGGGTGGATTTTCATTTGTGGGTGCAGTTAGAGGCCCTGAAGAAATCCTCAGTGTATCGCCCGACAATTTGGCTAAACTGATTGAACATTTTTCGCGCACATTTAAATATATCATCGTCGATTTAGGAAATGACATCGGCCCCATGCAAACAGCAATTCTTCAGGAAGCCACTGTTATAACGATTATTTCAACTCCTGAAATTTTAGTCGTTCAACAAACACAGCGACTGATAAATGAATTATTAACTCAGACTTATCCGAAAGAAATGTTTCAACTGATTCTGAATAAATTCAACAATGCAGGTTTAACCCCTCAGGTTATCGGCCAACATCTCGGGCTATTGCCTTTGAGCTTGATTCCGTCTGACGAGGCCACAACGGCCGCTTCGCTTGCGAATTCAAAACCGTTTGTTGTTGTGAATCCGAAATCGCCACTTTCTGCCGCCTATTTTGAAATTGTACGAAAACTCAGCGGTAGCATTCTGCAAAAGCTCAAATCGGTTCAAAGGCCGCGCGTGGCAATTTCGGCGTCTGGTGCAGTTGAGGCGGTCATCGCACCGAGTGCATCGAACCCCGGTGGATTTGATGCAAAAACTTTGCTGAAATTACGGGTGCATTCTGAATTAATCCGCACAATAGATTTGAAAAAAATTCTGGCTGAGGCCGGAAATAATGAAGGAAAAGAAAAAGAACTTCGGGCTAAAACCCAACGCGACATCGGACAGATCGTCGATAAGGAAGCACCTGATCTGTCGCGCGAAGAGCGACAGAAACTAGTTAAGGATGTTCTAGAAGAAGCTCTTGGTCTTGGGCCTTTAGAAGACATGCTGGCCGACCCTTCAATTTCGGAAATCATGGTGAACGGCGCCAATAAAATATTTATTGAAAAATCAGGCCGCGTTCAACTGAGTGGCGTAAAGTTCACTTCAAACGATCATCTGCGCAGAATCATCGAGCGCATCGTTACGCCACTCGGACGACAGATAAATAATGCAACACCTTATGTAGACGCCCGCCTTAAAGATGGAAGTCGGGTTAATGCGGTAATTGAACCACTGGCAATTGACGGACCGGTGCTCACGATCAGAAAATTCAAAAAAGGTGGAATCGATGCACAAAAGTACGTTGATTACGGAAGCGCCACCAAAAATATGCTCGAGTTTTTAAAAATTTCTGTTGAGTACGGCTATAACATTGTTATCAGTGGCGGTACCGGTTCAGGTAAAACTTCGTTGCTGAATATGATTTCGCAATTTATTCCCGCCCATGAGCGGGTTATTACGGTAGAAGATGCGGCCGAGCTTCAAATGATGCAAGAGCATGTCGTGCGGCTTGAAACCCGCCCACCTTCAATGGAAGGCACCAACGCCGTAACAATCAGGGACCTGATCAAAAATGCACTTCGAATGCGACCTGACCGAATTGTGGTGGGAGAAACACGAGACGGAGCCGCATTGGATATGTTACAGGCGATGAATACCGGTCATGACGGTTCTATGACTACGACCCATGCAAACTCGCCTCGCGAGTGTCTGGCGCGTCTGGAAACTCTGGTTATGATGTCAGGACTTGACCTACCGATACGTGCAATTCGTGAACAAATATCCGGCGCAGTGGATTTAATCGTTCAGATTGTCAGGCTTTCTGACGGTAGCCGTAAAATTATCAGTATTACCGAAGTTGTCGGTATGCAGGGTGAAGTTGTTACTTTAGCTGAAATTTTCAAATACAAAGAAACTGGCTACGATAAAAATCGGAAAGTTCTTGGTCAGTTTCTATCGACCGGTACGGTACCTTCATTTGTTCAGGAAATTAAGGATAAGGGCGGTCACATCCCGATGGAAATTTTTTCCAATGATGCACCTAAAGCAATGCCCACAGGAACAAGCCCGACGCCACCTGTAAAAAAAGTAGGATAGTAAGGAGAAACTATGGATTATACAGACATTCCGTTTATGCAGACAATTCTGCGGCATAACTGGCTGGCCCTACCATTGATCGGTATTGCGGTTTTCTTTACTTTCTATTTTCTGGCCGACAAAGTTTTAATTCGTCTTTATGACGGCAGTCAGGGAAAAAAATCGTCGATCATGATGCACATGAAACTCCTCGGCATGGATGTTGACGAAGCTAAAGTCACCCGCATGCTGTTGCTTTCAAGTTTTGGCGTGGGAACACTTTTCTTTTTTCTTACTTGGCCGAACATATCTGTTGGAATTTTTCTGGGAATTTCGGCCGGAATTGCCGGGTTCCAGATTCCACCGATAGTTTTTAAATCACTTTATGAAAAAAGATGTAACGTCTTTGTTGACCAGATGGTGGATGGTTTAACGATTATGGCCAATGGTATAAAATCCGGCTCCAATCCACAGCAAGCCATGCAACGTGTTGTTGAAATTATGGGAAATCCGATCAGCGCTGAATTCGGACAGGTTATAACTCAGACCCAATTCGGTCAGAGTTTTGAAGAGGCTCTTACTGATCTGGGTGTAAGGATCCCCAGGCCGGATGTGCAGATGCTCGTGGTGGCGATTAATATTCTGAAAGAAACCGGCGGTAATTTATCTGAAACTTTTCAGACAATAGTTTCAACAATCCGTGAAAGACAAAAACTTGAAAAGAAAATTTCGGCTATGACCGCACAGGGAATTATGCAGGGGATTATTGTTACCTCCATCCCGTTTTTGCTGATGGGTGTGTTTTATACACTCGACCCCGGTCACATTATGCCGATGTTCACCACGACCTTGGGCTTAGTCTTTCTGGCTGCCATGCTGGGTTTGCAATTAATCGGTGGAATCATGATCAAAAAAATTGTTACAATTAAGGTGTAGATAATGGAGATTCCGAATATGAAGTACAGCTTGGTTCTATTACTGATATTGATTTTTTCGCACCAGAATGCGAGCGCCTTAGTCGACATGAACAGCGCAAGCTACTCGAATCTCTGGACTGATCTGGAAGTTCCGGGCAGTGGATATGATTTGCGGGTTGTCAGAGCTTACAAAAGCCGGACACTTTTTAACGGTATGTTCGGTTTCGGTTGGTGTTCAACTTTTGAAACCAAACTTGAAACGACCTCTGAAGGAAATATTAAAATTTCCGAATGTGGAGACGGTCAGGAAGTTCTTTACTCCCCGCGGGAAATCGCCAGAAAAGATATCGATAGCACCGTAAATCAGATTATTTTAAAAATGAAATCCGACCCTAAAATTAAGGCCCTCTCAGCAGACTATTATAAAAAACTGGCTGATTCTCTGGTTGAAGACGATGCCCAGAGGTCTGATCTTGCAACTCAATATAAAATCAGCGTGCCAATAAAAGAAGGCACAAAGTTTATGGCAAATGGTAAAGAAGTGGAAAACGTTGTGGCAAATAAAGGTCACTACCTCCGCAACTTGCCGGACGGAAGCTACCAACGTTTTGATATGCTTGGCCGGATGACCCACAACTACGATAAAAATGGAAATTTTCTTAAATTCGAATACGAAAAAGACCTCTTGGTGCAGATCGAAGACAACAACGCGCGTAAACTTGTTTTAAGATATTTTCCGAATAAGAAAGTAAAACAGATTACCGGTCCGAACAGTATGATCTCAGAATATAAATATAATTCGCAGGAAGATCTGATCTGGAATAAAAATGCCTGGGCAAAAACCGACAAAGAAGTCTATTCTTATGAGTACAATGAGTTTCATAACTTAACCAAAGTAACCTGGCCCGATAAAACTTTTATTGCCATTAAATATGATAACATTAAAGACTGGGTTCTGGGATTTACCGACCGGGATAAATGTAATGAAAACTATAAGTATGAGTTCTCGCAATCCGAGCCGAAATTTCACTATTGGTCGTCGGTAGTTAAGACTTGCGGCAAAGAGGTGGTGGCTAATAACCGTTACGAATTCTGGCATAAGCAGCTTCCAAGCGGACAGGTGATTCTGTCTCGGGTGCTGACAAACACAAATGGCAGCACTCAGGACATTACCTACCATGATTCACTTGGCAAAGCCGTTTCAATCAAGAAAAATAACGACAAGATTACGTTTGAGTACTATCCGGACGGGCAAATTAAACAGAAAGAATCTGCAAACTCAAAGATTGAATTCACGCACGACACCGTTACGAAAAAGGTAGCAACGGTTAAGAATTCATTTTTTAACGAAAAAGGCAAGCCGATCTCGGTATTAACAACCACTTTCAAGTACGACCCAAAAGGTAATTTGACCTATGCCGAAAACAGCGATGGGCAGAAAATCAATATGACGTACGATCTAAAGGGGCGAATCTCGACGATTACGGATCAGGCAAAAAAGATTGTTAAAATTGACTACGAAGAGAGATTCGGAAAGCCCTCAATCGTTACCCGGCCGGGCTTAGGCACCATCAAAGTTACCTATAAGCAAACCGGTGAAATCGCCAAGGTTGAGAGCGCCGAAGGGCCAACGGTAGCTTCACAGGTGGCGAGTACTTTTAATAATTTACTTGATGTCATTTCTCCGGCGACACAAGATTTATATCTTTAATGAGGTTTTTATGAAATTTTTTGTTTTTGTTCTGACATTTTCGTTACTCACCTTCTCGGCCTTGGCCGAAGAAGAAACTCCCGTGTCTAAGGAAACGACGCAGGCCAATTGGTTCTCTCCTGGTTGCCCAGATTGCCCTAAACTTCAGATGCCAGGTACTGCCAATCTGGGTAATGGCAAAGGCGTCTTCAGACCAGGCGATAAATCCAAGCCTAAGAAGAAAAAAACTGCCGTTTCAAAATGATACACCTGTGAGCTGTCGCTTTTAGTGTCAAAAAATTCATCAGTCTCATTCTAAAACACTTTTGCAAGTACCTGAAAATAATAAAGATTTTAACACCTGCCTTTGGCACTCTCTTCGCAATTACCCCTTATAGAGCCACTATCTCAATGAAGGAGTATTATATGCGAAGCTATGTTGTTCTATTTTGTTTGGCGATTTCTCTGCTTGGCGCAAGCGCATTTGCAGAAAATCATCCGCCCGGTTGGACATGCCCGATAAAGAATTTAAAGAAGAGTCAAAGGCGTGGACCGGACGGCACAGCGTTTATTCCGGGCAAGACAGCACAGTACGCTAAAAAAGCTGCTGCGCCCAATGCCGTCTACATCGGACTATAAATTTATTCGGAATCAATCAGCTCAGTATCGTCTTCTTCGGTACTGAGTTCCGCTATGGCCTTAGCCGTTTTCGGCACTTCAGGCTTGCTAATTTCAGACCGCTTCCACTCGTGATAAGATTCAACAACGTAATTTGAGCCATCTTTAATCAGCTTAACTCCGCCTTCAGCCACTTTATTTACAAAGCCCGAAACTTTCGAATTTACCAATGAGGCCTGAATGTGGCCTTCGATAGTTGCTTCGCCAGCCTTTATCTGAGTTAAAACCATAATCAGGGCGGCAAATCCAAAACATCTTAATACAAATTTAAATTCATCCATTATTTACCTCTGCGTATTCTTTACTTATTTCATCAATAGCATTCAATAATTGTAGCTTAGTAAAGGGCTTCGTTAAATATTGAATCGCGCCCAGCGCCTTGGCTTTCAAAATTGTTGCTTCGTCTTCCAATGAGGAAATAACAATGGTCTTTGTGTGGGGCGAAATAGCGGTCATTTCTTTAAGTACATCGATTCCATTTTTCAACGGCAATATTAAATCCAGAATGAGCAAATCCGGCTTTATTTCAGCGATTAATATTAAAGCTTCTTCACCGTCGCAGGCCTCCGCCACAACTTCAATTGTGGGGTGATTTACCAATGAGTAACGGTAAATTTCCAGCATAAATGGAGAATCTTCAACGATCAGGCACTTCAGTGTCATAAACTTATTTTAGCCTTAAAATATACTCGCTGGAATACTTTAGAAAAAGCTAGCCCTTTAGCAGGTGATCTTAGTCCAGTATTCAACACTGCTATTATTGCGTACAAAGATAAAAAAGGCGAAAATGGCAGCATGATCCAACACTTAATAAAACAACTTGCCGCTTCAGCTATGATTCTATTTTTTGGCGTTTTTGCTGATGCTCAAACAATCATAACAACAAAAAATAAAAGTCCTTTCCCGGTTAAATATATCAGTCAGATCGATCAGAAAATCTTGTTAAAGACAATCACCTTGGCGCCGGTTTATGACAACGTCAGCGGTATTTACGCCGAACCAATTCAAAAATTGCTCATTGATCTTTTACAGAGCGACAAAGTCTGGGGCTATTCTGAATTCCCCGACATCAACACAAAAATTTTCATCGAGAAATATGATTCGCAGCCGAATGATGTGTTGGATGTTCTGGGCAAAACCAAAGCGCAGGGGCTTTTAACTGCATTTATTGCCAAAGGCCCGCGCGGAATAAACGCAAAACTAAAACTTTTCACACAAGAGCAGGGCCTCATTCTGATTGAAGATTCGTTTCAGGACATCAATACTTTCGAGATTTCGAAATTAAGAGATATGTTCGTTCTGATGTACCACAATATTAAAAGTAAACTCCCCTATCGGGGCTATGTTCTGAGCCGACGGGGCATTGATGTTACCCTTAACCTGGGTTCTATGAATGGCATCAAACCGGGCCAGGAACTGATTCTGGCACAACTTCTAAAGTTAAACCGTCACCCAAAATTGAAGCTGATGATTGGTGCAGAAAAAGAAATAATTGCAAAACTGAAAGTAATAAAAGTTGAGCCGTACCTGAGTTTTGCGCAAATTATTTTTGAAAAGGAATCCGGAGTGGTGGATTTAGGGGCAAAAGTTCTACCTACGGACTACGTTGCTTATCCGGTTCCGATAATTAATGAAGAAGGTACGGTAATCGGCGACACCCCTGCCGATCCAAAAGGTTTTACTCCACCGATCGAGAGCGCAGGTTCGACAAAACCGCCTGAAGAGCTGGGCACGGATCTGAAGGCTCAAAAAAGTCGACTGCTGGATCGTGAAAACTCATTCGGAAAATTTACAGCGCAAGGTCTGATTACTCAATACTCCGAGTCTACACAGTTGTTATCGGGTGCAAACCCAAATTCCTCAAACAGTTTTGCGCCGGGACTTTCACTTGGCCTTCAATTTTACTTTATGAAAAGGCTATTTTTTACTGACATCAATACACAAATCAGTTCATTCAGCGCCACAAATTCACTGGCAGGTTCGACCCCTAATCAGCTCAGTTTTACACTGACCCGCTATACAGCACTGGTCGGAATGGATTACATGCTGGATGAAGACATCAACGCCAATAAAATAAAATTATCAGGAGCCATAGGTTTTGCATCAACTAAAACCAACATATCAACTTCGACACCTACTTCGCTTACCAGTACCCAAACCGATGGCTTGATCGTACAGGCGAAAGCATCAATGCCATGGTCTGCTGAAAGCGGGCTGGATATCGGCGGAAGGCTCGAATTATTTTTCAGCCCACGATTTTCAGAATCGCCCGTCAGTTCGGGAAGTGCAAAGGTAAATATAACGTCGCTTGGGCTATTCGGAATTTATCCGTATTCTGATAAAATAAATATTCGTGCAGACTTTGGAGTTTCGAATATTTCGGTTTCATTCAGCGGAGCTGCTTCTAGATTGAATCCTTCGGTATCAACTTCGATTCAAACACTGAATGAGCAAATCGGCATCGAATACCTATTTTAGAAACTTTCAAAAAAAAAGCCCGGGGGTTAGCCCGGGCTTTTTGAATAACTATTAATTACGAATGGGGCTGAACTACATCATTCCGTCCATGCCACCCATACCGCCCATGCCACCCATTCCCGGGCCACCAGCGCCGCCGCCAGCATCCTTTTTAGGAGCTTCAGCGATCATTGTTTCAGTCGTTAACATTAAAGATGCTACTGATGCTGCATTTGTTAATGCACAACGAACAACTTTAACCGGATCAATAACGCCATCTTTTAACAGATCAGTGTATTGGTCTGAGTAAGCATTGAAACCGTAGTTAGCAGACTTTTCCTGAAGTATGCGGTCAACCACAATAGCGCCATCAAGACCTGCATTGATTGCGATCTGACGAACAGGCTCTTCACAAGCGCGCTTAATGATTTTCGCACCGAACATTTCGTCTTCAGTGAATTTTGTTTTATCAATTTTCAATGAAGCGCGTAACAAAGCAGTTCCGCCGCCGGCTACGATACCTTCTTCAACCGCTGCGCGAGTTGCATTTAAAGCATCTTCAACGCGGGCTTTTTTCTCTTTCATTTCAACTTCAGAACCGCCACCGACGTGAATAACAGCGACACCGCCGGCCAATTTAGCCAGACGCTCTTTCAGTTTTTCTTTATCGTAGTCTGAAGTCGTTTCTTCAACCTGAGATTTAATCTGAGCAACACGTGCTGTAATAGAAGATTTTTTACCAGCGCCATCGATGACTGTTGTGTTGTCTTTGTCGATAACGATACGTTTAGCAACACCTAGGTGAGTTGCATCAGCCTGTTCAAGTTTCATTCCGAGGTCTTCAGAAATAACCTGAGCACCTGTTAGGATTGCGATGTCTTCGAGCATAGATTTACGTCTGTCACCAAAGCCCGGAGCTTTAACCGCACATACGTGTAAAGTGCCGCGCAATTTATTAACAACGAGGGTTGCTAATGCTTCACCGTCAACATCTTCAGCGATAATCAAAAGCGGACGGCCTTGTTTAGCAACTGCTTCAAGAACGCCGATCATGTCTTTCATCGAAGAGATTTTTTTGTCATAAACTAAAATATAAGCGTTTTCTAAAACCGCTTCCATTTTTTCTGCGTTGGTTACGAAATATGGAGAAAGGTAACCACGGTCAAACTGCATTCCTTCAACGATAGTCACTTCGGTTTTAGCGGTTTTTGAATCTTCAATTGTGATGACGCCTTCACGGCCAACTTTATCCATTGCGTTCGCTAACATTTCGCCGATTTCATTGTCGTTATTTGCAGAGATTGCGCCGACCTGAGCAACTTCGTTAGACCCTTTTACTGGTTTAGCCATGTTCTTCAATTCATCGATAATAACATTTACTGCTTTATCGATACCTCGCTTGATCGACATCGGATTGTGACCCGCAGAAACCAATTTAGCACCTTCGCGATAAATAGCCTGAGCCAAAACTGTAGCTGTCGTTGTTCCATCACCGGCTTCATCATTAGTTTTAGAAGCAACTTCTTTAACCATTTGCGCGCCCATGTTTTCGAATTTGTTTTCTAATTCGATTTCTTTAGCAACTGTTACACCGTCTTTAGTAATTAGCGGTGAACCGAAAGATTTATCGATTACAACGTTACGGCCTTTAGGGCCCAAAGTAACTTTTACGGCATTAGCAAGTACGTTTACACCTTTAAGGATGTGGGTACGTGCGTCTTCTGAAAATATTAAAATCTTGCTCATTGAAATTCTCCCTTTTTATTTATTAATTAATTAAACGTTTGCGTGCATTCAGCACGGCTTATTGAATAATACCTAAAATGTCTTCTTCTCTCATCATCAGATACTCTTCGCCTGAAAGTTTGATTTCAGTTCCTGCGTATTTAGAGAAAAGAACTTTATCTCCGGCTTTAACTTCAAGGGGCAATGTTTTGCCATCTTCAGTTACGCGGCCTTTTCCAGCTGCAACAATTTCTCCGCGCTGTGGTTTTTCTTTTGCTGAATCCGGGATGAAAAGTCCACCAGCGGTTTTTTCTTCTTCCGCCATTCTGCGAACTAAAATTCTATCGTGTAACGGGCGTACGCCTAATTCTGCTTTTGCCATAAAAATGACCTCCATGAAACGAGCTTTTTATCTCTAAAAATCCCGGGTTAGTTAGTAATGTGTTGCTAAGGTAATATGAGGTGTCGATCAAAAGTGTCAAGTTAACTAATGAAGATACTGATCTGCCCAAACTATAAGCAGATAATATGTTAGCTTATTGGCTCAGATCAGCCGCAGAGTTGGCCTTGAGCTCTTGCGACTTAACTTGAAAAAAATTTTCTGCATAGGCGGCCATCAGCTCGGCCACTTCGTCGGGTGTCAGTTTGATCGCAACATCTTTTATCGCGGCATCCAGAGAGGTCTGTCGAGTTAAATAGCCCACAAAATAATCCGAGATGCTTAAATCCTGGGTTACGGAAAGAGTTAAAATTTCCCGTTCAAGTTCTTTACTCAAGCCGGCTTCAGTTCCTGTATTTTTTATTTGAGAGTTAGGGTCGATACCCAACTTGTCTTTTATCGATTTAATTTTCAACTGGGCCTCATGAATTTTTGAATTTTTCCATTCGCGATAACTAAGCACCCCTGATCTGACGTTCTGGTTTGGGGGCAAAGCTGAGGTGACAGAATAAGAAGTCGCTGGCGCTAAGACCATTAGCGCCAACAAGGCCAACATCAACGTTCTGCAAGAGAATACGTACAACTTCACGAGCCATCTCCTTAACAAAGGCTTGTTATACAAAATGTAAACCAGGCTCAAAGGCTACCTATTAGGTATAGCTCGGTAATTTGACTAATATTGAGACACTTGTGACGTCAATAAGTCAATCTAGACCAAAGTCCAAAGTCGCGTAGACCAAAGTCGCGGGTATGCCTAGATTCTAGTCGAGATTTTATAGACTAGCCCAATCTTTAATCAACTTAGCATATTTTCTGTTTTGTAATAGACCAGACGCCAAAACAAGAGGGGGACAGGATGTCAGGAAAATTAATATCGGTGCTCGTATGTGCATCAATTTCGATGGGAGCTCAAGCATCTCAAATTCAAACAAAAGGTTCAGATTTCAGACCAAATATAGTTGGTGGAGTCGTGGCTGAAAAAGGGGAATTTCCATTTCAGGTTTCTTTACAAAGTGCTTCGGGGTCGCATTTCTGCGGCGGAAGTTTAATTAAAAAGAACTGGGTTCTGACTGCTGCTCATTGTGTTGCCAGTTGGTCAACTTCAAACAAAATCGTACTTGGAATGCATGATCAGAAAAACAAAAAAGATACTGAAACATTTAAATCTGTAAAAGTAGTTGCGCATCCTTCGTATAATCGCAGCACCTTAGATTATGATTATGCCGTTATTCAACTTAGCGGCGATTCAAAACTAAGAACTATTGATTTAAATCGGGCTGAAATTGAAATTCCTGAAGTAGATCAGGCTCCGGTAAATGTTTGGACGTCTGGCTGGGGTACAACTTCAGAAGGATCTTACACTTTGCCAAATCTGCTAAACAAAGTTGAAGTTCCCCTCGTAACAACAAAAGCCTGCAACGCTGAAACCGCCTACAATGGTGATATCACTGATCGCATGATCTGCGCTGGTTTAGTAGCTGGTGGCAAAGATTCTTGTCAGGGCGATAGCGGTGGTCCGTTATTTGTTAAACAAACTAGCGGCGATTACATGTTGGTTGGCGTGGTTAGCTGGGGTGAAGGTTGTGCGCGACCAAATAAATTCGGCGTTTATTCAAAAGTAAATGTGATGGTTGATTGGATCGAAGCAACATCAATGTAACATGAATCTTTAAATTAATTGCAAAGGGAGTTTGGAAACAAGCTCCTTTTTTTGTTTTTAGGCCGGTAAATCAAAAAGTAAAAATTCTGAGTTCGGCTGCCACTTTAACTGTATTCGAGTCAGATTGCTGGCGCTGATTGCATCTCCGACAGCTATGGACACATCGTTGAAAGTAACTACTCCACTTACAACTTGCAGCCAATAAAAACGGTCTGCCTGCGTATTCAGGATTTTATCTCCGGCAGTTGCGGATTTAGCCGCATAGATATCCACATCCTGACTTAAACTAACCGAGCCATTCCGTCCGGTGTTTGAAGCCACAAGTATCACGTCATTTTTTGCAAGCTGAGGTGCAAAATTCTTTTGTTCATAACTTGGCGGATAACCGTTCTTATCCGGTGTAATCCAAATCTGCAGAAGGTGAGTCTGCTTGTCTTTAAGATGATTATATTCAGAATGTCTGACTCCGGTTCCGGCACTCATTCGTTGAACTTCACCCGGGCTGATTGTCGCTTTATTTCCCATGCTGTCCTGATGTTCAAATACACCGTCAATGATGTAAGTAATAATTTCCATGTCTTTATGACCATGCGTAGAAAAACCGGCTCCGCCCGCCACCCGATCTTCATTAATTACCCGCAAAACCGAAAATCCCAGGTGGGCTGGGTCGTGATAGTCCGCAAACGAAAATGTATGCTTTGCCACAAGCCAGCCATGATTGGCGCTGCCGCGCTCGCCGGACTTTCTAATATTGATCATTTCAGTAAGCTTCTCAGCATCCATGCTGTCTTTTCATGAATATCAAGTCGCTGGGTCAGCACGTCCATCGTCGTTTGGTCCTTTGCTTTCTCCGCTGCATCAAAAATGGCTCGGGTGGTCTTTATGACGGCTTCGTGCCCCTGAATAAGTTCTTCGATCATTTTGTTGGCTTTCGGAACAGACTTGGACTCTTTGATGGAACTCAGGCTAATAAATTCTGAATAGGTGCCTGGCGCATAATGTCCGAGCGCCCGAATTCTTTCAGCAATCAAGTCGAGCGCATTCCACATTTCGGTGTATTGGCCCATGAACATCAGATGTAAAGTCTGGAACATCGGCCCTTCAACATTCCAGTGGAAGTTATGGGTTTTTAAATACAACGTGTAGCTATCGGCTAAAAGCCTGGATAACCCGTCTGCCACTGCTTTTCGATTGATCTCTGAAATACCGATATCCATTTTTTTCATTTTTAGCTCCCGCCTTTAATTGTAAAAAAAACATTCTATATTTTAATTTCAAAAACTCACGCCTTGACGCAAAATTCCTGAGACGGAATTTGCAATGCAGCGTTAAATTTGCTCGAAAGATTCTGAAAGGCTATTAATGCCGTTAGTTCAACGATCTCATCATCGCTGAAAAAGAGCTTCAACCGAGCGAACAAGTTTTCATCAGCTGCACGGTTAGGGATAGTCACGGCTTCTGCAAATCGAAGTGCGACGTTCTCTTTTTCGGAAAACACTGCAGAATTCTGATAATCGGGAAGCGCAGAAATTTTTTCGAAGGAAATTCCGCGCTTCATCAAGATAGCGCTGCTTATATCCACACAAAAATCGCAATGATTAATCTGCGATACTTTCACGCTAATAAGCGACCTCAATGCCGGGTCAAGCGGCGAACTTTTCCGGTCGACGGCGCGGTAAAATGCCTGAAGTCCATACATAAGCTTAGGAGATCTACCCCAGATTTTAGCGGGAAGAAGGCTCTTACCATATTTCTTTTTTTGAGCCCATAGAATAATTCGAACAAAGAAAGGATATTCACTCAGCGGCTTTTCTGAAATTCTCATATGTTGTTATTCAATCAGAGATTCAGCGTATATGTAAACCTGAAACCGGCATTTTTATCATTCATTTTATAAAAGGTTGAACCCTGTTTTCGCTGTTGGAATAAAAACTCAATTGTTACCCAGTCTTTAGCCACAAATTCCTGCTGATAAATAAAATTTACCGAAAGTGCCGAGCCGGTTTCAGACTTGAATTGCGGATAGTCTTGCTTGGCGATTGCTTCACCAGCCAGTCCAAACCCCAACATCGTCTGGTTTTCTTGATAGACTTGATTTTCGTAATACAAACTTAATGCCGGAGCAGGAAGATATTCCAGTTTTTGATTGGTTAGAAAAAAGTAAGGCCGATATTTCAAAATCAGGGAAAGAATATTGTCTTCTGTTAATTCATGGCTGATCCCGACATTTGCGCTTCCCTGTGTTTTTCGCGTCGGTTCAATAATTATTAAAGTTGCCATTACTGATCGTGGCATTGAATGTTCGCTGAAGCCGACCCCGGCACGTAACGTATTTTTCGGCGAGATCCGGAAAGAATAGTCAATCCCTCCTTCGAAATCATAGTCCGTGTTGAAATTGTAGTTAATTCCACTAACGGAGTCAGTTACGGAAATGAAATTAAATCGGTAATTGAAATAAAATGCCAACTTCTTTTCACGCTGGCCCGCATCCACGGAATTTTCAGTTTCAGACTTTGCTGCAATCGGGGCAAAAATATTTTCGCCTCCCTCATTAGAAGCCGGTATATTAATTTTCTGACCAAGGCGAATCGTATCGGCTTCTTTGATATCCTTGTTCAACTCGAGGAGCCGTTCAAGACGTGCACGCTTACCGTAAATATTTCCGTTAAAGTATTTACGTAATATAGAGCTAAGAGTATCGCCCTGTTGAACTGTGTACTCTATTGTTTTAGGTGCCGGGGCAGGTGCCGGTTCAGTTTTTGGTACTGCTGTCGCTTCAGACTTCGGCTCAATGGGTTGGGCTACCACGATTATTTTCTGACCTGGCTGGATTGTTTCACTGAAATGCTGCTGAATGATCGTATTCAGCGTATCGCCCTCCCGCACAGTATATTCAAAGGTGCGAACTGTGGTTCCAGCCGGTGCAACCTGCGGCAATTCATTTTTAACTAATTTTGCCTCCGTTTTAGTTACCATCGGCACGGGATAATGCGCGGGCCCGGGCACTGGTTCCTCGTTCTCATCGCTTTCTACTTTTAATTTTTTTTTGACTCTGGTCTTTTTATTCCGGGCAATTTTTTTTTTCCGCTTTGTTTTTCGGACGGGCAAATCTTCTTCTAACTCCAGAACGACTTCCTTATATAATGGCTGCTCTGCCGGAATATAGATTTCAGTTTCCTTAGCCGCTTGATTTATCGAAGATTCCCGCGTCCCTTCATTTGGCAGATGACACATCGTCGAAGAATTGGCGGGATCAGTTGAATTGCCGCAAACACTTGTATCTTTACTTTTCGGTGCAATGAGCGCCGTTAATTCTTCCGCGTAGGCTGGGCAAATTGGAACAAATAAAAGGCAGGTAATGATTAAGTTTTTAAGCATGGGCAAGGTAAATATTCTTAATTCGATTCAAATTCAATGAAACAAAAAATCGGGGGAAATTTTCCCTAAACGTGGCAATGGCATACTACCTGCACTACAGGCAAGTATATTGCTGCCTAAAACATCAATAACAAACAACACAACAGGGAGATTATTATGAATAAAAGTATTATCACGGCATTTTTGGCTTTTGCGTCTTTGGCTTTAGGAGGTAACACCGCTATCGGAGCCGATACTGGGGTCATAACACTAAGCGGATCTATAGGTATAGTAAATGAGATTGTCATTACCCAAACAGACGCCGCAACGAATTTAAATATTCTGGAAGGCCAATCTGATTCTTTAGTTGCAACAGTTGAAGAGTCTTCGAATAGTCCAACCGGTTATACGATTTATATGAATTCAGTCAACGACTCCGAATTGATCAATTCTGAAAATGCTTTAGACAGCGCAAGCTACACCGTTTCATATGATGGTGGAGTGTATGTGTCGTTGACGACCGCGGATACGGCGGTCAAAACAGTCGGCACGCTTGACGGACTAATTACGGATGAATCTGAAGTTCTAATTAACGTACTTGCAAATACTGAAGCGGGTTCAGGCGTATTTACTGACCTTATCACAGTTTCAATTGCTGCAAACTAAGTAATTAAATGGTTCTGAAAAATTAAATAGAAAAGGAGTCAACCGACTCCTTTTCTATTGCGAAGGAAATTTAAATTCTATGAAAACTATTTCAATTTTGTTTATACTGATGATTTGCGCCCCAGGCTATGCTTTCAAACTTGAGCCAATGGTTGTTGAATACTCGCCGCAGGGTGCTGAAAGTACAAAGAATTTCCGGATTGAAAACGAGAGCAAAGAAAAAGTGGCCGTAAAAATTGAGGCATTTGAAAGAATAATAAACGCCAACGGTAAAGAAAAAAGAGTACCAACCAACCACTTCAAAATTTATCCGGAGCAACTGTCTCTCATGCCGAGCGACTCTCGTGCCGTACGGGTGACGTACCAAGGCCCAAAAAACCTGACCTCCGAATCAGCCTATCGGATTGTTGCAACTCAATTACCCGTCAGTTTCAAAAATCGGACAAAAAAAACCGGTGTAAATTTCCTTTTTAAATTTATTGCTTCTGTTTATGTAACATCTGACACATTTGTTCCAAAGCTTGAGGTCGAATCTGTTAAACGGATCAATTCCGAAAAAGTCAAAATCAAACTCAAGAATACCGGCCGGAAACACCGCCAGCTCAATGGCGTAAAAATCATTTTAAAAGATAAAACCGGACAGACCCTGGCGCTCAACGACTCATTAATAAAAAACTGGAATTCCGGCAACATTCTCGCAGGCGGACAGCGAACATTTGATGTTAAAAGCAATCTTCAGTTCGATCTAAAAAAGAATGGTGCGGTAATTGAAATAAAAGATGAAAAATAGTACATTTTTCTTGGCGCAGCTACTTATTTTATTTTTAGTTTTTCCAGCGCAGGCCGAATGGGTAACTATTAATATAGTCGTCGATGACGTCATCATCGGGGAAACTCCGGTTGCTGTGGCTTCCTTAGGAAAAGTTACCGACGTAAACGGCGTCGGGATCATGGCTTTGCTCGAGCCCTTTGTTCTTGAAGAAAAAATAAAACGAATCCAGAAACTCATTAAGGCCGATGAATCCCTGAGCCTTGAAGATCTCGAGCGCGTCGGCATAAGTTCAGTGTTTTCTGAACGTGACCTCCAATTAAATCTGACAATTCCGAACGTTATGCGTTCTGTTAAAGACTTCCCCTTAACTATCAAACGAACAAAGGCCGGGCTTTCCTTATATAATAAGGACTATTCCGGTTACTTTAATTTTTCTTTATTAGCAGGTTTCAGTGCGGTTTCGATGCCCTCAACTTATGTTAACAAAGATGAACCCAAAGAAGGTCGATTCGAGTTTGTCCAGAATATGAATTATTTTACTCTCGAAACGACCGCAAATTATAAAGAGTATGACGTAAAACCGTTTCAACGTCTTGAAACATCGCTCGTTCATGATTTTGAATACACTCAATCGAGGCTTCGCGGGGGTGATTATTTTACCGGTGTTCAGGCATTTCAGTCTTCGTTGCCAGCGGCAGGACTCCAGTACCAGAAACAATTCAATATTTACCCCGAGCGCGGATCTTTAAGCAAACGCTCAACAATAATTGACGTGCGAAAAAGTTCACTGATGGAAGTCTCCGTGAATGGAATACTGATTACGAGATTCAGAGTAATTCCAGGTCCTTATAATTTGAAAGAACTTCCGGTTCTGTATGGCCGCAATAGAGTTACGGTGATTCTAATCGATGACTTCGGTGGAAGAGAGGAATTTCAAGTTGATCTCTTTTTTGACGATCAAATTCTCGCAGCCAGAGTTCACAACTATTCTTATCAGATAGGTGTTCCTTCTTACTATGAGTTAAATGAAAAACTTTACGATCCCCGTGTTTTCGGTTCGTTCTTTCACCAGTACGGCGTTAACGATCAACTCACGCTGGGTGCAAATTTTCAGACCTATGACTCTTCGAACCTGGCCGGTTTGGCTTTGGGATTCCTCACCGATATAGGCACGAACGTTTTTGATTTCGGCTTTTACAGTGACGATTCAGTGAAAGCTGCAACTGCTCAAAAGTGGCGGTATAGCTCCCCCGACATTTCGAATAGCTATTTTTCCGGACTGCGGGTTCTGGTTGGGGGCGAGCTCCGGTCAAGTCAGTTCAAAACAATTACCGTCGCAGCGCCGGTTCTTCCGACTTACTCCCAACGCTACGATTTCATTCTACAAAAACTGATAGCCTCCAATACATCCGCCAGCTTAAGTATTTCAAAAGTAGTTGGACAAAATGGTTCTCCTGACGATCTTGCACGACGAATCGGCTTTCAGAGCCAGTTAACACGAAACTGGATGTTTGATTTAAATTACAACTGGACAGAGCAGCAGCGCTACCTGGATCAGGTTCTCGCAACTTTGACCTGGACCGAAACGCAGGGCAGATCACTGGCGAGTGTCTCGCACAATTCGCCAAACAACAGCACATCAATCCGACTTGCAAAAAACAATACCCGCAACTACAACGATTTCAGGCTTTCGGGCTACGCCTCTAAACAGGCCCCACGTGATTCCGCAGCATCTCAGCAAATGGATGTTGCTGGAGATTATTTTGGTCGGTTTTTTGAATCACGCCTCAGGGTTTTTGGAGATAGTTCCGCAGCCGAAGTTAATACGACCGCCCAGGTTGGTTTCGGATCGGCATTTGTCTGGACGGTCGACGGAGTTGCATTTTCGCGTCACGTATCTGATTCCTTTGCTATCATTTCGCCAAACGGCCTTTCCGACGAAAGTAAGTTATCTATTCCGAACGGAACGGAAAAGGAAATTATCTATCTCAATAACGACGCTAATTTTGTTTTTTCCAATCTAACATCGTACCACCATAATCGATTACAGTTTAATTCAACGGAACTTCAGGTTGGGCATCACCTAGAGCGCGAGTCTTACGTGCTGATCCCGAAGTACCGAACGGGAGTTTATATCTCGCTTGTCGTGCAAAAAGCTGTAATTCTGAAGGGTCAACTCAGTTCGAAGATTCCGGAATGGCATACTTATGCGTACGGAAAAATCTGGGCGGCTGACGGCCAGTTGCACTCGAGCAGTTTTTTTACTGACGAAGGCGGAAAGTTTATTATCGAAGGCCTGACTGCCGGAAAATATGAAATTGAACTTTCAGACCCGCGACTGAAACGTATACCGATTGATGTTCAGGAAATTGAAAAAACCGAAGTAGATTTGGGAACTATCCCGCTTGAAAAAAAGGAAGGTACATAATGCAAAAGTTCACTCTCGTGATTATTGGCGTCATACTTTTGGCAAAGGCTGCTTGGGCCGCGTGCCCATTGATGACTCTGTCGAATGTAAACTCATATGTAAACCTGAACACCAATAACTTCGTCTCGCTCGAGGTCCGAGTTAACAAAGGTAGCGGAAGCTGCGGAAACTTTTTCGTTGTAATCGATAACGGTGGTGCCAGCTCTTATTCGACTCGAGTCCTACAATCCAACATGCAATCCTATCCAATTCAGTTTTACAAAGATGCCGCCCGCAGCCAGATTCTTAAAAGTGAATTCGAGGCAACCCCCTCAGATGTTCTCTTTGGCACTTTCGCCGGCGGAACCACAAGTTTCAACAGCGTCTACTATGCCTACATCGATGCGAACGCAAATCAATACATCGCTTCGGGTAACTACAGCAAGAATTTTTTACTTAAACTTTACGAAGGCGATTTCAATAATCGAATCCTACGAGATTCAAAAGTCGTGCAATTTGCGATTACCCAAAACAAGTCAATCGACGTTTCAATGGTTTCAACCGGCTCCGCATTCAATATTACCGATACCACTCAAAATATTGATTTTGGAAAGCTTGTTGAGGGTGCAACACGGGGATTCGACATCGTACTTCTCTACAATGCGGGCTACAGTGTTTCCATGAATTCAACCAACGACGGTAAACTGAAGCATTCAACCGAAACGAAATTCGTTCCATATTCGCTGACTGTCGACGGTATCCCAATCGCACTGACCAGTGTTGCAACTGTCGTAAAAAGTGCATCGGGAATATCTACACCTAATGGAACACGTCTTCCCGTAACAATAAAAATCGGCAGCCTGACTGACTCCGCTCCGGGAACATATACCGATACAGTTATCGTGGACGTTTCGTCGGTCGAATAGAGTTTATTTAAATTCCATCAACTTGTGTTGTCAAAACACTATTTGCGTTATATTTTCTATCTAGAAATGATAAATTTCAAACCAAAAAAAATTCTTTTCTACTCACTTTCTTTCATTCTGTTCTATGCGGTTCTGGAATTATTTCTTTTGGCTGTTATCAGTATCAAATACAAAAGCCATCTGACACCTGTAGAATATTTTGAGCTGCTGACCAATTACAATTGGGATAAAAACTATGCAAACAAGTGCAATGAGACTGTGACCAGCTACCTCAACCGGCTCGGTCCGCATCCGTATCTTGGTTATACAATGTGGAATTCGGGTAGGCCAGATTGTGCCAATTCTCGATTCGGTAACAATGAAAATTTTAATGGGCCTGATTTTCCGAAATTTAAAGACGAAAAATTTTTTACCATCCTGCTTATCGGCGGTTCAGTTGCAGACCAGCTGGGCGGTGCCAAAAATAAAGATGGGGGTTTCTTCGCTGAAGACTTCCTCAATAGCCGCTTCGCCCCCGCGGACGGCCGGAAATTTAAAATTTTGAACGCCGCCCTCGGCGACTACAGAATGCCGCAAAACCTCATCGCACTTCTGCTCTACCACGATGTGATCGATGGCGTAATTGATTTGTCCGGCTACAACGAGTCTCACAACTATTTTAACAACAGTAAGCTTGAAGAACCCTCTCCGAATTACTGGGGCCTTTTTGATCTTGAAATTAAAAATGAGCTCAGTCAAAAAAGAAACGATATTTATAGGTTAGCTCAGACCGGAAGCCAAAACTTGCTTTGTTCAAACTCTTATATCTGTATAATTTTGCTGCAATTGAACATCCAACATAAAATGAAAATGCTCGTCGATTACAAAACCCAACATACTCCGCGGTACTCATCCCAAAAACGTTTTTTCGAATACACAGTTGATGTTCCTTTGCAAAAAAAGATGGCCCATCGCAAGCAAAAGCATCTCAGTTACATGCGCCTTTTGAATGGCATGTGCTCAACACTTAAAATTAACTGCAGTTTTTTTATTCAGCCCATCCCGCAGATCGGAAAAAACCGGGTGGCTGAAGAATACATAGCTATCAGAAGCGAACAAAGCCGGCTTGCAGATGTTTATGCCGATCTGAGCAGTAACCTGATGACGCTCAAAAGGGAAAATGTGGATATTTACAATCTTAGTCATATTTTTGCCGGAGAAAAAGGTCGGATTTATGCCGATCATGTTCACTACTATATTTATCCGGGTGAAACTGTTTCACGAGGAAATCAACTGGTCTGGAAAGAAATCACCGAAAAAATTGGAGTGAGCTGGCAACTGAAAAGAAAATAGATTTTTTTTGCGATTTTTGTCAGAATTTCTATTCCTGATCGGCCCACGGAAGGTAAAGTTCCAGATAAAGAATTCGCAAAATGGCAAACAGTGCCGGCGCAAGAAGCACGCCGACTAAACCTAGCCACACACCGAACAGAAGCATAAAAATCAATAAGGGTACTTCGGGTAACTTAACCTGCCCCCGCATCAGCATCGGAAGAATAAAGTCACCTTCGATCTGCTGCACCACCACAAACACGGCAATAACCCAAGGCACAAGTTCGGGGTCTGACACCAGCGTGATGAGCCCTGCGCAAATCACCACCATGAACGTTCCGACGTAGGGAATAATAGCAAAAATTGCTGTCAAAATTCCGTAAACTGCCCAGAACTCCACGTTCACAAGCCAAAGACCTACCGCCGTCATCACGCCCACAATCAGCATGTCGAGCACCTGCGCTCGCAACCACAACCTTAAGGTCACGGCGCAACGGGTAAGAATCAAAGTTACTTTCTCGCGGTGTTTTTTCGGAAAGGCCGCAATTACATCCATAAAATACTCGTTCAAAGAAACCGCAGCATAAAGACTCAGAACCAGCGCAAATAAAAAACCGCTGATCGCGTAAAAACCTAACTTCAATCCGTTCAACAAATAGAAAGCAAGATTTTTCGCCGTGGCTCCGAGTTCCAGCGTTTCAATCTGATTATTGAGCCAGGGATATCTGGCCAGAATCGAATACAGCCGGGTTTGCAGCGCCGCTGAAATTTCAGGCGCCCGGTTCGAGAGACTTTGAAACTGATCATCAACAAGATACCAAAGGCCATAACTGGCTCCTACCAGAATCAACACCAGCACAAACAAGCACACCAGTGCACTGAGAATACGGGGAATTTTGAATTTTCTCCTTAAAAAAGACAGCACGGGAGCCAGCAAAACGGCAATGCCGATTCCGATCATCGCAATGACCACGACCGAAATGGCGTAATAAAACAGGCCGATCAGGGTTAAAAGAAAGAAGCCGAAAGCGATGAGTTTTGCTCCCGTCCAAAATACGGCATTCGATTTTTCCTGCATTTACACCGCCCGTGAAACCCGGGCTTTCATTTTTCGTGCCTCTTCAAGGTCAATATTCAGACAGCAACTTCGGATTGTAAAAAAGCTCTACTTTTTTGTCGGTTGCTCCGAATAACCACGAAGATAGCCACGCTCATTGAGAACGTCTCGGTTGATATCTCGAAGCGTGCATTGCCTTCATGCGGTAGGTTATGCGCAGATCAAATACGACATAACTGCAGCCTAAAAGAACTGCCCCCCACATGAGCAGCATTTTATTTTCATAGTGTGCTACCGCATAAAAACCTATAAAAGCATAGAGAAACGGTCGCGCCTCATAAAACATTTTTTCTAATATCAACATACGTACCTCCTTAGTTAATCTGGATCAGCCGCATCTTATCGTGGCACTTTCGAAAACATCACGGTAATCAGAAAGAATGCTACGAAGTAAACCGAACTGATCAATATTGGGTTTTACATATTGTAAATAAACTGATCCATCATGAGAAACAACCTTGCAGTTTAGACATATTTGCTTCCGCTGACCTGTTGCCAGCAAATTATTGGATATAATAATATTAAAAATACCGTTATGAAATTCCTGCGGCACAATTCGTTCGGCATAGGCACCTGAAATGGAAATGTCTTTTGCTGTCGTGCGAAATATATGCCCTTGAGGGTGAATCAGCAGCAATTGGATTTTATATTTATCTGTTATATTTATTTTTTTGAATGGGTTTGAAATACTTAGGCTTGAGAAATTTAAATTTAAACTTGAATTCGTATTTTCCAAGACGAGATCGTCGCCGTCAAATTGTCTTTTGCTTTTAAAGACCAGGCTTTTTAATTCAACTATGTTGGTATTCATTTCTGAAACCGTTGATTGAATTCTCAGTGATTTGCGCGGCTCCACCGATTTCATAAAAAGCGCCTTGGTTTTTTCAAATTCAATATTATTGTCTTTATTATCTTCGAGGCTATTGGAGTAATCTTTAAAAGGGCATTCTGAGCTTCTGAGAAATTCATTTAGAAGCTTCCAATTTGTCCAATCACCGTTCCAGATAAGGTACCTGTTGAGATATTTGCTTTTCAGACTCGCGATCGCCAATTGCGCTTCTTCCGTCGACAATTCACCAGAGATGGTTTCTCTGTTCGGATCAAAGAGTGCCCAAATATTTCCACTTATTTCCTTAATTTGTTGTTGTTGTTGTGAATAGCGACTCATCTTACACCCCTATAACAATTAATTGTATATTATAGCAATTTTTTGTAAACACTTAAATTAATAGATTCTAGTAATTACAGATATTTATGAACTTTATTTTGTTCTAATACTATATAATTGTTAACATTGAGCTTTTTTGGTGCGTTGTTAACAAAACAGAAAGAGAGCAGGGATTCAGTGAACTGTTGTAAGCACTATTTGTTCTGTTTTTGTCTTAAGAGCAGCAGTTGAATCAATATGACTCAACTGCTGTTAACAAATTCTTACTCTGAGACTTCAAATCAAAAAAAAGACAATCTGCCAAAATTTTTCAATAGAGATGGGAAATCAGCCTTCAGCAAGCTAATATTAAAAGATGAGTACCGATTATTTTCCTCCATTTCAACGACCACATATTTTTGGCTATCATGATTACTGTCTTTTCCTAAAAGATTGGTTTCAGTATTTAAAATCTATAGATGCTGGATCATCGCTACGTAAAATTGGCAAAGATGCAGAAATTTCGGCTGCCTATCTATCACTCGTGCTAGCTAAAAAACGTTCTTTAAGCGCCCGACTAGCCTCTCAACTTGCTGAAGTTCTGCAGCTTAACACTTCTGAAAAAAAATTTTTCAAGCTCCTGGTAAGCTTGGCAGACTCTGGCCGACTTCCCGAACGTCTGAAAGCATTTCAAAAAATAAAAAAATTTTCGGAATATCAGGGATCCAACGATAATCAAATTGAGGCCTTTAAATATATGTCTGAGTGGTACTACGTCGCGATTCGAGAGTTGGCGGCCCATCCGGAGTTTAGCGATAATACAAAGTGGATCCAAAAACAGCTGGTTAAACATGTCCCTGCCATCAAAATCAAAGAGGCCGTAGAATTTTTATTAACCCGGGGTTTTATTGCCAGAAATCCCGATGGCAGCTTCCAGCAGCCAACGCGAAAGCTCGACTGCAACGGCGGCGTTTATCAGATTAGCCTGAACCGGTTCCATCATCAGATACTTGAAATGTCCGGCGAACTACTTGATCAATTGGAAAAAGAAAAGCGTTATTTGAGCGGCTACACTTATATGATGTCACCCAAATCATTTGATGAGGTGATTGCTTTGTTCGATAATTTGAGAGAAAAACTCAGCGATATTGAGGATCGTGATCGCTCTGATAAAAGTGAAAAAAAAGTTTATCATACTGAGTTTATTACCATTCCCCTTACAGGAAAGAATTAAACTGAAATTAACCATAGGAGGCTCGTTTTGAGATTATTTAAGCTGAGTAAGGTTTCCAAAATTCTAGCTACCAGCAGCCTGTTAATTCTCCTTACGTTATTTTCCGGTTGTAACAAATTATTACACGATAAAAATTCCAACGGCGTCGACAGAAGCAACAATGTACTGCCCTCTGAAGGCACCGCCAGTGGAAATCCCGGCGGGTCTATGATTTCATTTAATCTTGTTTTTAATACCGTTCTTAAAAACAACTGCCTGTCTTGTCACAATCAGGATGATAATGACGGTGGCATTCGCTATGATGATTACAATACCACAATTCAGCATGGCCAACTCAGCATCCTGCAAAGGTCTTATTTAAAGTACATGGAGCCTTCATCAAAATGTAAATCGATACCATATGCTGATATGGATTTAGTCCGCATCTGGATTGAGGCTGGCGCGATTAATTAGATCAATGCCAGGTCAGAAGTTCATGTATCCGGATCAAGTTTGTTCTTTTTTTTTATTTCTATTCTGGCAACATACCAAGAACTTAACCCCGCCGTAGTCAAAACTGCAAAAATAACAAGTAATGATACCGAGCTTGGTATCTTGATAAAATCAGCCAACAACATTTTCACACCGATAAACCCTAAAATCGCTGCTAGTCCTGGCTTTAAATAACGTAGCTTTGTAACCCAATCTGCAAGTACAAAGTAAAGCGCCCTGAGGCCTAGAATGGCCAAAATATTGGAAGCAAAGGCAACGAAGGCATCCTGAGTTACCGCAAATACGGCAGGAATCGAATCTACGGCAAAAACAAGATCAGTTACTTCAATCACGACAAGCGCCAGAAAAAGAGGGGTGGCCTTTCGAATACCATTTTCTTTAATAAAGAAATTACTTCCACTTATTTTGTTAGTTGTTGGAATAATTCGCTTCAATAATTTAATCGACCAATTTTCGGTGGCATCGGTTTTTTCATCAGATTCACGTAAAAACTTGATTGCTGTGATGACCAGAATAAATCCAAAAATATAGAGCACCCAATGGAACGAATTAAGTAAATGTGCACCTAAAAGAATAAATATAGTACGCAGTACTATCGCACCCAGGACTCCATAAAAAAGTACGCGGTGCTGATAAGCATCTGGTATTTTGAAAGAACTGAAAACAAGTAAAATCACAAAGAGGTTATCAATGCTTAGACTTTTTTCTACTAAGTAGCCTGTCAAAAATTCAAGGCTGAGTTCTGTTCCAAAGGCGACTGTAAACCAAGCCGTAAAACCGAGCGAAACGGCTACCCAGATTCCGCTTTCCAGTAGCGCCGACTTAGTTTCAACTTTTTGATTTCCTCTGCCAAACAGACTCAAATCAACTATCAGCAACACAAGAACACCAAGAGTAAATGCAACCCAAAGCCAAGGTGGAGCAATGGAAATTTCTGCGACAAACTTATTCATTTTTGTTCCGGTCCTATGGGTACTTCAGTTTTGTGGGTTTACTTTCGGATTCATGAAGTATTTTTTCGGTGTAAGCTAGAGCTAGGGTTGATAATAAAAACACGACATGAATGATTATTTGCCACTTCACGTGTTCAAAATCTTTTTTGCTAATATCGACAAAGGATTTTAATAAATGAATTCCAGAGATGCCGACTAATGCTCCAGCTAACTTAACCTTCAAGGTTCCAGCGTTTATTTTTTCAAGCCAATCAGGACGGTCTTCATGTTTGTCTAAGTGTAGACGGCTAACAAATGTTGCATAGCCACCGATAATAACCATTACAAGAAGATTCAAGACCATGGCAATATCTACCAGAGTTAAAATTCCGAGCATTACAACCTCTTCTGGAGCTGAATTCACGGTAAGTACTAGGTGTATGAGTTCCACCAAAAATTTGTAAGTATAGAGCATTGCTCCTATTATAAGACCACCATAGATGGGTGCCTGTATCCATCTGCTGGAAAAAATGATAACTTCAAAAAAACTTTCTAACTTTTTCATGTTTAACTCCAATTATTATTGCAACTAGTCCAGCTTAATGAATTAATTTAGTTATTAAAATTAGATATTTATTACGTGATACTTCGCATTAAGTGAATTTGTAGTGAGTGAAGATTTTTATAAGCTTTGCCGCAATCTGATTTTCGAGCTTTCGCTGTGCAGAGACTAGCCAAATCTCCTCGTACACGCCCTTCAAAGTACCAATCCTTTGCAGCGCCCCATCTTTAACCAAACTCTCCGCAGCCACCACTGAAAGCGGAGCAAGTCCGATGCCATGCTTAGCGAGCAGCTTCTGCAGGCTAGTATCTTGAGTTTCTGCTGTACGATTGACACGGATATTCTGGAGTTTGAAATAGTGGTTCATGCACGCGCCGGTTTCCAAAGGGACCTTTTTCACCGGTTTACCGGTCCTATGGTCCAGTAATGATTTCCGAAGTTTGAGGGATCCCCTGCTTTGCATTTAATCTATGTAAATGGAAATAACTCCAGTCAATGAATTAGCCCCGCACCCGGCAGTTGAGTTCTCCTGTGCCTGCTGCGGATTGCAAGTTCGAATATGCCGAAGCTGTTGGCGCAATCAGAAATATTGTTCCAAGGATTGTTCTGAGCAGTCAAAGAGAGCACGTCACCGACGAAATCAAAAAGCATATCGTCTGACTCCAATGGGCCAGGAAAATCACAAGGCTCATCAGCGAAATTATCGCGAGCAAAAAAAAATCCGAGAGTGATCCATCTACAAAAGTCTTAATAAGTTTGGCAAAACCTTTTACGAAAGCATTGTGCTGTTGTGTTTGTGGGTCAGTAACCGTCGTGGTGCTGACTTTGAAAAATGAGCGTAACGGTTTTTACTCTTTTCGCAGGAGAAATCATGGGGATTTTGTCGCCAGAGATACAGGCTCAGATTTTAGCTTTTCATTATTCTGACAAGAGGTCGATTAAATCGATTGCTCGCGAATTTGGTATTGATCCAAAGACGGTCCGTCGCATAGTTCGCCGGCGGAAAGTTAATTTAGAAATACAAGTTGGTAAACGTCGAAGTATTTTGGATCCATTTAAGGCTGAGCTTGTGGAATTATTAAAAAAGGATTCTCAGATAACGGGGACGTCGGTTTTAAACCATTTACGGTCTCGCGGTTATACGGGTGGCATTACGATATTGCAGGATTTAATGAAAGTAGAGCGGGGTCGTTTTGTTCGACCGAAGGAAGCTTTTTTGCGACTGGAATTTGCTCCGGGTGAGGTGGCCCAGGTGGACTGGGGCGAGTTTGGGGACGTTTTTGGTGATGGGATTAAGATGCATTGTTTTGCAATGGTTTTAGCTCATTCCCGAATGATCTACGTTGAGTTTACGAGATCAGAAAGGTTCGAGGAGTTTATTCGTTGTCATGAAAATGCTTTTAGATTTTTCGGCGGCGTCCCGCGCGAGTGCTGGTATGACAATTTAACTTCGGCAGTTAGTGATCGAATGGGCGGACTTGTGCGTTTCAATGCAAGGTTGATGGCGTACATGGCGCACCACGGATCGAGACCGCATGCGTGTAATGTAGCTCGTGGAAACGAAAAAGGCCGGGTTGAAGATTTAATTAAATATATCCGCATGAATTTTTGGGGTGGAAGAAGTTTTGCTGATTTCGACGATCTCACGAAGCAACTTTTTATCTGGCGTAATCAGACGGCGAACCAACGCGAGCATCGAACTACGCACCGAGTGGTACGGATTATGTTTGAGTCTGAGGAAAAGCCAAGACTATTGGTACTAAATCCAGTTCCGTATGACACAGATGATATTTTTTCTAGATCTGTGACGTCAGACTTCCATTTACAATATGAAACGAACAGATACTCCGTACCTTGGACACTCGTTGGAATGACGATCACGGTTCGTGTTAATAATCGGGAACTTAAAGTTTATTATAACGAAAAATTTATCTGTTCCCATGAAAGAAGCTATTTAAAAAACAAGGTTTTTACGACGGAAGTGCATCGCACGGGATTGCTCGAGCGAAAGCCAGGAGCTACGCGCGAGACGTGGCAGTTGGGATATGTGAAAAGCTTAGGCCCCAGAATGGCAGAGTACGTGGAACTGGTACGTCAGGGGCCACGGTCTTTAAAATACGAACTCACAAGGCTTGTGGCGCTGGTTACGGTCTACGGTGAAGCTATGGTGCTGGATGCATGCAGTGAATGTCTTGGTTCTGGGATCGTGGGTGTGGATAACCTGGAGTTATTTTTAAAACGCCAGCATCATCCATCAAAGACGAATCTTAATCCTGCGCCGATTAAGTTTAACAGTGAAAAACTAAACCGGGTTCACCCGGCAGTCGATCTTCGAAGATACGACGCACTCTACTTCGAGGGGGAAAACAATCAGAGTGCGTTGAAAGAAAATGATAATGGAAACAATGAACAAGTTGCTACAAGAGGGCCTGTCGGAGTTGAAGCTGAAATACTGGGGTCAAGCGATCAAGGGAGACCTAGAAAAGATGAAGGATCAGGAGCGGGATCTGATCTCGAAGTACCTATCCCAGTGGATCTCAATGGAGAAATCGGAACGGCACAGCTCGATGATCCAGAGCAAGATCAGGACGGCGAAGTTCCGCAGGGTTCAGACAGTGGAGAATTATAATTTTCGCCATTCAAAGACGGCGGAAAAAATTGAAAAGACATACCTGGCGCTACATGCAGGGATCGCAAAAGACAATCTGCCTTCGGCGGTTTTTACGGGGCACGCCGGAACTGGCAAAACACATCTGGCGCGCGCACTCGGTTACTCCGCTTGCCAGAAGGGTTTATCAGTCTTATTTTTAACGGCGGCTGAGATGGTAAATCAACTTCAACACGCTCAAAAAACTTATAATCTTGAAGCAGAATTAAATAAATACAGAAAACCTCAGGTGTTGATCATTGACGAGTTGGGATACGTGGCGTTGGACACACAAGCCAGCAACTTATTTTTCCAGGTGATCTCTTCCCGACATGATGCAGAGCTCGGTACTATTGCAACTACCAATCTGCCGTTCGGAAAGTTCAACCAGATATTTGCTAACGATGCCATTGCTCATGCCATCGTAGATCGACTCGTCAATGAAGCTGAGGTTTTTTACATGGAGGGAGACAGCTATCGGCCACATCAACGACAAGAAAAAATGAAGCGAAAAAAACAAAACGCTTAGTCACCCGAAAAATCCCGGGGTAGCATTGGTTCGTTCAAATCCGACGACCGCCAAGGCTACCCTATACCATGGATGCAAAGGTCCCTATGCAGACCATTGATAGCGGTCCCCGGAGGACCGGTAAACCGGTGAAAAAGGTCCCTTTGGAAACCGGCGCGTGCA
>JANPPN010000075.1:0-13153 GCA_031428535.1 Bdellovibrio sp.
TTGATCCTAAAACAATTAAGCGATAGAATTAGAGCTTGTAGAACTTTTCAAGGGAGTTATTGTGGGTGAGTTTAGTATTGCACATATGCTGATTTTGGCTGTAATTCTGTTAGTTTTTTTCGGCCCAAGCCGCCTTCCGGCCCTTGGACAATCTCTCGGTAAAGCCATTCGTGGTTTCAAAGAAGGCATCAGCGAAATAAATGTAGATGCCAAAGACGTTGGCCCGCAAAAAGAACTTAAAACCAATCAGGAAACTGCTACGAAATCAGAAGAAAAAGAAACCAATAAGCATAAGTCTTAGTTTCTGGTTACAAATTTAAGAACAATTGAATTAAAAATGAAATACAGTATCGGAATTGATCTTGGCGGAACAAAACTTGCCACCGCCCTTGTTAACAGCAACGGGAAAATTTTAGAGCACGGAAAATTTCCGCTGGATCTGGCAAGTACCAGCTTGCCAACCACCGCAAAAAAGAAGGTTCTAGACTTAATTAAAGTGGCTTGCCTAGATTACAAATTGCGCTACCCAACCGAGACGTTAGCAAAAAACTTTGCGGGAATTGGCCTTGCCAGTGCCGGACCGCTGAACGTGCAGAACGGCGAGCTGATTGATCCTTCAAATTTTCCGGGTTGGAAAAAATTTAAAATTGTCCAGGCGCTTGAAAAACAACTGGCAGCAAGCTCTTGGAAACCGCGGTTGTTTTTTCAGAATGATGCCATTGCTGCGGCTTTCGCTGAAAAATGGATCGGTGCGGCTTCTGAATGCAAAAGTTTTGTCGTCATTACGGTGGGTACCGGAATCGGCACCGGCGTAATCTTTAACGGACTTCCCTGTCAGACTGGCGGCATGGGCTCGGAGTGGGGCCACATTCTGATTGATGTTAAGGGCCGTAGCCAAACCGGAACTTCGATTGTTGATCATACCGTTGAAGGAATTGCCTCAGGCACGGCGCTGCTTAAGCGCGCCCGCGCATTGGGTTTTATAGGGAACTCGGTAGAAGAACTCGTCGTAGCACACAGATTGAATAACAAGTATCAGGTACTTTTTGATGACATGGCTTGGGCATTGGCTTCACTTTGCTACAGTCTATCGATGGGCTTTCATCTTGATAAAATACTTTTCAGCGGCGGATTGATTAAGATCAAAGACCTCTACTGGGCGCAGACCAGGAAATACTACACCGCGCTGATCAATGAAAAGAACCCTTCATTTAAAGCGCCGATTGAAGTGGCCAAAGCCGGAAATCTCGCCGGCGTGTTGGGTGCCGCCAGCTTACCTTTTTTGTCAAACGCGCATTGATTTATAACGATTGATCAGACCATTCGTTGAACTATCGTGCGAAGTTACAGGTTCCGAATTTTCGAGTTCCGGCAGTATCTTTGCAGCCAGCTTTTTGCCGAGCTCCACACCCCACTGATCAAAACTGAAAATATTCCAGATCACACCCTGAACGAAAACTTTATGTTCGTACATTGCAATCAGTGAGCCCAGTGTATAGGGCGTAAGGCTTTTATAGAGAATTGAATTACTCGGATGGTTTCCCCGGAATAATTTAAAAGGTTCCTGATTCCCGAGTTGTTCAGCGACATTCCCGAAAGCCAAGGCCTCGGTCTGAGCAAAAAAATGCGCCAGAAGTTTGGGATGCTGATTGTTCGGATCGTTATCGCGATTTGCCGGAGCCAGAAAATCACAAGGAATAAACTTAGTGCCTTGATGAAGCAACTGGTAAAAAGCATGTTGACCATTCGTGCCCGGCTCGCCCCAGATCACCGGACCGGTCTGGTAATTTATTTTCTGCCCGTTACGGTCGATGGATTTCCCGTTGCTTTCCATATTACACTGCTGAATGTAAGGCACAAAACGGTTCAGATATTGATCGTAAGGAAGTATCACTTCTGTATCGGCGTCAAAAAAATTACCGTACCAGATTCCGATCAGTGCCAGGAGTACCGGAATATTGCTTTCATGCGGTGCTCCCGCAAAGTGCATGTCCATATCATAAGCCCCGTGCAAAAGCTTTTCGAAATTTTCAAAACCAACCGAACACGCAATAGAAAGCCCGATCGCCGAACACAGGCTGAAGCGCCCGCCGACCCAGTCCCAGAATTCAAACCGATTGGAATCTGAAATCCCGAATTCACTTACTTTCTCGCGGTTAACCGAGATTGCCACAAAATGCTTAGCCACGTGCTCGGCACCTTGGGCTTTTGCTAAAAACCAGTTCCGGGCAGCCATCGCATTCGCCATCGTTTCCTGGGTTGTAAAAGACTTTGAAGCAATCAGAAACAGCGTGGTTTCAGGATCTAGTCCTTTAAGAGTTTCATGTATATCGGCGCTATCAATGTTTGAAACATAATGCACAGTCAGATGCGGACGCTGGTACGCTTTCAGTGCTTCTGTCACCATGCGCGGGCCCAGATCTGAACCGCCGATTCCGATATTGACGATATTACGAACCGGCTTTCCGGTAAACCCAAGCCACTCTCCGGTAGAAACTTTTTCAGAAAATCGACGCATTTGTTCAAGTACGCGCCGAACGCCCGGCATAACATCTTCGTTGTCGGTAACAACCGGTGCCGTACCCCGGTGCCGCAATGCCGTATGAAGTACCGCGCGATTTTCGGTTCGATTGATTTTAGTGCCCGCAAAAAGCTGCTTGATGGCGGCCGGCAACTGGCATTCTTCACATAGTGCCAGCAAAATTTTTACGGTTTCTTCATTCAGAAAATTCTTAGAGTAATCAAGAAAGAGGTCAGCGCCGAACGCCACTGAGAACTTACTAAATCTTTCGCTATCTGCCGTAAATAGATGACGAAGCTGTTGGGCTTTCATTTTGACTGCATGACTGGTCAGATTTTTCCAGGCTTCGGTTTGTGTGGGATCAACGGATTTCAGCATCATGAACTACTTTCAGGTTTGCCGGTGTTATTTCATCTGAAATGATTCCGTGCACTTCGGTTTCGACTGCACGATAAAAAGCGAGGTCATTTAATGTCCAGAGCACCACCGGCACTTTCTGCGCGAGCCGGCGGTATTTTTCAGTGTAGTCGGAGTAACGTAAGTTCAACATGTGCGGCCGGCAAAGAAAATTAAGCAATAGTGAACGTGTGAAAAAATTATTTCCGTGTTCTTCACTCAGCGTCAACAATATGGCCCGATACACGGCCGGACACAAAATCCGGATTTTATACAAAGTAAACGGGTTAAAACTTGAAACCAGTACCCGCTTTTCGAGGTTAAACTTTCGGATAAGCCGAACCACTTCATTTTCGAGCGCAAAATCGATAATATCCCGAGATTTAATTTCGATATTGAGTTTGAAATTTTTTACTGATGAAAACCATTCAAATACGTCTTCGAGGGTTGATATTGTATGGTGATTTCGCAAAGTCTGTACCGTACTCGACTTTATTTTCATTCCGTTCAGGTCGCTGTCGTGAAACAGGATACAGCTATTATCCGCGGTTAGCCGAACGTCAAATTCGGCCATTTCATATCCGAGCGCGTAAGCCGCTTTAATCGACGCCAGCGTATTCGGGATGGCTCCGTCTACGCAGTACCCCCGGTGCGACTGCAACTTGGGAAGCCAGTTTCGAATTTCAGGGTCTTCAGTCCAGATCAATTTACTTCCTTACTTTAGCTGTTTGATGACGATCTTATCGGTTTCGTCACGTGTGAGTGCAAACTTTGATGTGGAGGTCCGGTTTTGCATGTTGATTTGGCCATCTAGCCCGATCTCGTACTTGACCGATCCCCTTAATGTCAGATGGGTATCCGATTTAGGAGAAGCCTCACTCAGAAAATGTGAATCAAGATTGAAGTTGATGTCCTTCCAGCCGGTACCTGAAAGCGACAGCGCCGTACGTTGGCTAACAAGCGATTCCAGCTTAAAGCCGTTTCTGGTATTCAGAATTTCGGCGATCACTTCGTTTTCCAGAAAAGATTTATCTGTTACGATTTTGTTCGGCTTAATGCTGACCTGTAAACTGTTCCCGACCTTATCCATCGCGAGCAAATGGGTAATATCCACATGCAGACCTTCCAGCATAACCCCAGGTAGTGCGATTTTATCTGCAAGGAGCTTGATCGTGTGCAATTCGGTGCCCGCTTTACGGTAATTCCAGAGCACATCTATTCGCGGCGCCTGTTCTACGAAGGTAAATTGCTCCCAGACCTTATCATCAAGCATGAGGCCTGAAAACTTCAGTTGCGCGGTCGTTATGAAAGTGTTTGTGTTGTAAAACGCCTTCAATCCGCCCGGAAGTTTCTTATTATTAATATTAAATTCATTTGCTTCAAGTTTCAGTTCATTGCCGTTGCGTGCGGTTTCGACTTCGACTCTATCGATATTCTGCAAGTCACGACGACCACGATTTGAAAACACCGCTTTAATATTTCGGATCGTACCCTTGAAACTGAACTGGTTTTCATTTTTAAATTCGAGATTTCCGGTCAGTTCACCTAAACTATCCAAACTGTCGAGCCGGTCTTTAAACTGTTCAAGATTTTTCATCTTGGTCAGCGCCAAACCTTCAACGCTCATTGTAAAGGGCTTGACTGAAAAACGGTCTTCCGAAAACCCGGCGTCGAGTTCGTTAATCCGCACGATTCCCTTTTCGATATTCACCTGGATTTTTTTGAACTTACTTACGAAATTCGGCTTACCTCCATACAACAATTCGCCGTAATTATTCAATGAAATCGAGATCGGGGTTTTTTCAGTGTTCAGACTTTTAAGAAAATCATTGCTATCTATTAACGGCGAAAGTGCCTTAATAGAGACTTGCTGTAAACCCAGCTCATAATTGACTTTATTTAATCCCGAGAACGAATGCGCAAAAAGTTGAATATCCCCGTCGAGCAATTTTCCGTTGATATTAATCACAGTCTCGATTTCATTTCTTTCAGTTGATTTAATTACGGCTAACAGGCTGGAATTCAAAAAATAAACATCTGATCTTGAGTCTTTCAGCGCGCTGATTTTTGACCGGATCTGAACTTCGGTCAGGCGGTTCGCGGTGTAGGACAATTCGAGATTGATCTGCTTGAGCAGCACCGGCTGATCCGGTTTGGATTTCGAAATTATTTTCAGTTTTTCGATGAAAATTTCTTTAAGCTCGGCCTTGGTGCTGTTAAAAAAGACGCTTCGGATATCGGAATTTCCCGTTTTAGCAGAGGGCGAATCTACAGTGTCAGCAAAAGCTTTGTCGTCGGATTTTTCAGTCTTCTTGTGGCCGCTACATTCGTGAAGATCCGACAGCCTGAGTTCAATTTCTTTAATTCTAAACTTGGGTATTGTTTTACTGATCCCCAAAAGTGCTGAAATTGAAATCGGAACCTCAAGCTCTTCAATAAAAATCTGAGAGCTCTGGCAAATTGTGCTCTTCGGGCTAAGACGAAGATTCTGAATAATCAACGCCGGCAACGGCAAGCCCCATCTCGATAGATTTACTTTTGCCGATTCGTAGTCGATGTAAAAATCCGTCTGTAACCGGTCGATGGATTTCGCTAAAAACGCCTGGACCCGGGATTCTGAAATCTGCGATCTTAAGGCAAGCCCAAGAAACGCAGACAAAACCAGCCCGATAATAAATACTCTGGCCCCCGGCTGATCAATTACGGCTCTTCTCATGATATATTAAGCAAATTTAAAGCTTAAGATTTCGTATTCTTTATCGCCCTTAGGGCTTTGAACCGTAACCAGATCACCTTTTTTCTTGCCGATCATCGCTCTTGCTAGGGGTGAAATAATAGAAATTTTACCTTTTTTAACATCCGCTTCGTCTACGCCGACAATTTGATAATTGGATTTTTCATCGGTTTCAGTATCGAGGATATCGACGGTTGCGCCGAAGACAATACGATCTGATTTAATCGTCGCGGGATCAATAGCTTCTACGCCGGCAAGCTTTCCCTGGATTTCACCGATACGACCTTCGATCATACCCTGGCGCTCTTTAGCCGCATCGTATTCGGCATTTTCACTGATATCGCCGTGAGCGCGCGCTTCTTCGATAGCTTTTATAATTGCAGGTCGCTCTTCTAAAATTAATTTTTTTAATTCAGCTTCAAGAGTATGTTTTCCATGAAGGGTAATTGGTAAGGTATCAAGTGACATGCAAAGGCCTTTCTGTTGGCTGCCTAATATTTGGTCTATACGAAAGCCTAATTTATACCAAATATTAAGTATTTACACAATCACATGAGGACAGACTACTGCGCGTCAAACTACACTGAATTGCATGAACTTTCTCCCAATTCTTAATTCGGCCAAGACAATCTGGCTTTCAACACATAAAAGCGCCGACGGCGACGGCCTAGGGAGCGAAATTGCTCTTTATCATGCGCTTAAGAAAAATAATTACCGGGTTAAAATTATACATAACGACCTTGTTCCAACGCGCTACCAATTTTTGCTCGAGGGAATTGAAACGGCTGATGCCACAAAAATAGAACACAATCAGATTGGTCCGGATGATTTGGCGATTATTTTTGATACCCATGATCCAAAACTCTGCGCTCCACTCTTCGATATTCTTCAGCAATCGAAAGCGAAAATTATTTTCGTTGATCACCATGTTGTTTTTGAAAAAAAACTCGACAACATTATCTACAAGATTAACGAAACTTCGAGTTGCACCGGTGAGATAGTCCTTGAAATCATCAAGAGCCTGAAAATCGACCTCGACCTGAACATAGCAACTGCACTTTACACGAGCCTAATATTCGACACCCAGAATTTTAAATTTCAGCGGGATTCTGTGAAGGTGTTTGATATGGCAAAAGAACTGATTTTAGCGGGTGCCGATCATCGCCGGATTTACAAAGAACTGTTCGACAACTGGTCGATCAACAAAATGAATTATCTCTCTAAACTGATCAGTACCATTGAGTACCGAAATAATGCGTTCGCGATTATTTGCATTACAAAAATAGATCTGAGGGAATTCGGGCTCAAAACCGACGATGTCAGTGATCTGGTGGACCTCTTTATGAGTGTCAAAAATCTGGAAGGTTCAATTGTACTGCGTGAAGATGCCCATAACTACTTTAAGCTCAGTTTTAGAAGCCGAACGCAGGAAATCCTGAGCTGGGCCCGCGATTTCGGAGGTGGCGGTCATCTGTTTTCTGCAGGCGCCTGGGTGCATGACTCATCTGAAAATATTCTGAATCAGATTCACAGTCAGATAGATAAACGCAAATCTTCATAAGGTGTCAAAAAATTTTTCAAGAGATTCATCCTGAAATTTAAAACCCAACTTATTGAGTTTTTCCGGTTTAAGACGGATAGAACTTAAGACCAGCTCTGACATTTCACCGAGCATAATTCGCAAAATAGCGGCTGGCACATGCGGCAGGCACCACACCTTTAAGTACTTACAGAGTGCTGTAGTAAACTCAGCATTTGTAACCGGATTATTGTTCGCAACGTTAAAAACCCCAACATAGGCAGGGTTGCTTACAGCACTTGTTATTACGCGGACCAAATCGTTAAGACTGACGTAACTGATCCATTGATTCCCTTTGCCTAAAGGGGCGCCGAGGTTTTTCTTAAACAATGGGATTAACTTTTTAAGTGCGCCGCCATCTGCGCCCAACACCATTCCAAAACGCAAAATAACCACACGTTGCGGAAGGTTTTTGAACTCGACTTCCCACGCCTTACAAACATCACTCAGAAAACCATTCCCGGTTGCCGATTCTTCCGTGAGGACCTCATCGTGGCGATCACCGTAAATTCCTTGGGCTGATGCCGTTATTATGGTGCTGACACTTGTCGGACAATTTGCCAACAAATGGCGCGCGGAATCCACACGGGAATCCATGATTTTCTTTTTCTTTGCGGTGGTCCAGCGGCCGTCGATGGTTTCGCCTGCAAGGTTGATTACTGCATCAACCCCGTTAAAACTTTCTAAAGTCAGAGGTGTTGTATTCAAGTCGCACTCAACTAATTCCGCTTTATATTTTAAACCCAGACGGGTTTTAACACTGTTACGGGTAATCATAACAATTGAGTGCCCGGAATTTGCTAATTCCTGCGCTAGCCGCCGACCGATAAAACCTGTTGCACCCGTCATTAATATTTTCATAGTATTCAAAAAAACTAACCTATGTTAGATTCAGAAGCAATAAAATGAGTTCAAAAAAACTTTCACAGATTAAGAGTTCGGTTTTTTCCAGAAGCCTGAGCCTTGCAAAACTAGGACTAGCCGCGGGGCTGAAATACACATCAAGCAAAATTACAAATTCCCCTTTAGATGAATTACTTAATTCTCAGGCCTTGTTACTGACTAAAGAATTCGGTGAGCTCAAAGGCAGCCTAATGAAGGCGGGCCAGATGCTATCGATGTACGGCGAACATTTTTTGCCGCCCGAGGCCGTCAAAACCCTGAAGACCCTGCAGTCGGACTCGCCGGCGATGGAGTGGTCGCTAATGCGGCAGCAACTGGAAAGATACCTAGCCCCAGAAGCGCTGAGTGAACTCGAAATTAATCCTGAACCGATCGGAAATGCCTCGATGGGGCAGGTCCACTTAGCCACAATCCTTGCCAGCGGCCGAAAGATTGCGTTGAAAATTCAGTATCCTGATCTTGAACGGGCAATTGATTCCGATGTGGCTGCGCTTAAAAAAATACTGAGTCTGACTAAAATTCTGCCCTCGGGGCTCGACCTGACAAATGTTTTTGAAGAAATCAAAATGATGTTGCGTCAGGAACTCGACTACAACTTTGAAGCGAACCAAACCAGGACATACCGCGAACTGCTGCAGGCTGATTCCCGTTTTATCGTACCCGAAGTGTTTGAACGGTATTCAAACGGCCGCGTACTTGCAACTGAATATGTTGAAGGACTGCGAACGGATCACCCGCTCGTGCAGGGCCTGAGTAATGCTAGGCGAAACCGCCTTTCAGAAAATTTTCTTGAGCTTTGTTTCCGCGAAATCTTTGAATGGAATTTCGTGCAGACCGATCCGCATCTGGGTAACTACAAAGTGCAGATTGATTCATTAGGCGCCGACCGTCTGGTTTTGCTGGATTTCGGGGCCACCAAGAAATTTGATGAAAGCTTCATCGCACATTACCGAAGAATGATCAAAGGTGCCATCCTAGAAGATGCGGCTCTTTTTCTTAACGGGGCCGGTGGCCTTGGCTTTGTTCGCGAAGGCGACAAAAAAGACTATGTTGAAACTTTCCAGCGATTTTGTTACGAAACGGTCGAGCCCTTTAAGTCTGCCGGCGACTACAACTGGAAAACCAATGATCTGCCGAATCGGGTTATTAAAAGTGCTCTGCAGTTCAGAAATTTTGATTTACGAGCACCTCCAAGGGACATTCTTTTTCTTGACCGGAAAACCGCCGGGGTATTTACATTTTTATCGGGCCTAGAAGCCAAGATCAATGCCCGGAAAATTATTGATCCCTTCCTGAATAAGGTCTAATCTCGGCCTATGAAAATTAACTGGCCCCGATTACTCTACGCCTTATGGCTCTATACCCTGCTGGTTATTCTGTGGGGCGCGTGGGTCAGAATTTCACATTCAGGCGACGGTTGCGGCAACCATTGGCCGCTTTGTGGTGGCGACTTTATCCCTGACCTCTCCCAGAAAAAAACCTGGATCGAGTACTCACACCGTTTAATGAGCGGCTTCTATGGGCTGGTCGTTATTTTTATTTTTCTAAAGTTACGAAAACATTCTGCAGTTTTAGTGCGGAAATTCAGCTGGGCTCTACTTCTATTAATGAGTACCGAAGCATTGCTCGGCGCCGTTCTGGTAAAGAGCCAGTTGGTCACCCTGAATGATTCCGTGCTGCGGCTACTGACCATGTCGCTTCATCAGCTCAACAGTTTTCTACTGACCGGCGCAACTTTTTTGTTTTATCTGGTTCTTAAAAAACCAAACGCGCAGCTTAAATTTACGAATTCTTACCTGTTGCTTGTATTTGCGCTTTTACCCCTAACTGGCGCGATGGCTGCGCTTTCAACGACACTTTTTCCGAGCGTGTCACTCTGGCAGGGCATACTTCAGGATTTTACTGGAGAAGCTCACCTGTTTGTAAAGCTGCGGGTGCTACATCCGCTTATTGCTTCGATGATCGCAATTTTATTCGCCGTCTGGTGCTATTCAAAAAATCTGAATCGTCTCGCCTTCGAATTTCTGATTGCGATGTTGGTAGGTGCGGTGACGTTGCTGACGCTCTCGCCGGTATACCTGAAGCTTGCGCATCTGCTGATTGCGCATTTATTATGGGGGCGCCTGCTTTATACGTTGGTTAATTTGCCCGATTCAAATAAGCGATAGAGAAACCGAATCTGTTCGTTAAGAGAATTTATTTCCATAATTTCATACTGTAAATCGTAATCGTATATTAAATAGGCCGCAAATGCCCCGATAACTTCCTGTGGCCCGAGAAGGCTTTTTACGAAAATTTCGCGTTGATGAAAATCGATCACATGCTTTGTAACCCACCTGACCAGCACTTCACTGAGTGCCATATATTTCGGTTTCAGATTTTCATCCAGCACTTTGTCCTGAATTACAACTGAGCCTTCCATACTCGAAACGGTATCTTCGGTTTTGATCGTTGCAAGGTTCAACAGCGCTTTACCCTGACCAGCCATAAATACGAGCAACGTGCCATCGGGCCTTCGCTCGATAACCTGTGGAATGGAAAAGCCTGCAATCGGCCTGATATCGTTTGAATCTTCGGGTACAAAACAAAGGGCGATCGGAATACCTCGCGATATCGATTGATTGACCATTTCAACATAGCGGGGTTCAAAAATATTGAGCGGCTTAGTCGTGGCCGGAAACAAATTGATATTCGTTAGAGGCAAAATAAAAAATTTTTTATGGTCGGCCGACACCCGAAACTCCGCCCTTGTAATAGTTTAGACTGATTTAAATTAAAGATATAAAGGCCTTATCGGCTTCACTTAAATTAATTTCTTTAAGTTGGCCGACTTCGTACCATTCGGCAAGATCATGATCGAGCAATCTGAACTCAGGCTGGTAATTAACCTTACAACGCCAAAGATAGATACGGACTTTTCGGCTGCCGTAATCATGTTCATTTTCGCCCACATAAATTAGCCGCTGCGGATCCAGAACAAAATCGAGTTCTTCAAGGATTTCCCTGCAAAGCGCCTGTACTTGAGTTTCGCCAGGTTCGATTTTTCCGCCTGGAAATTCCCAGCAGCCGGCGCCCGACCCCTCTGGACCACGCCGGGCCAGAAGATATTTTTTATCAGTTGTGTTTTGCAGGGCAAGTGCGACGACTTCAATAACTGGACTATCGATCAGGTTTTTTATACTAGCTGACATTGAATTACTTTGATAAATTATTAAGATGAATGCAATCAATTACTTAGTCCCACTTATGGAACATCGCCGCGATGATTGATTTTCAAAATTCTTTTCTGATTATCCTGCTGGCGGGAATTTCTTTCTTTCTTTATGGCAGCACAATGGCCTCTTATAGCCTCGAAAAATTGATGGCGACTAGAATCACATCACTGATGAATAAAGTGTCCTCCTCGCACTTTTTATCAATCACCGTGGGAGTGGCCTTAACGACAATTCTTCAGAGTTCTGGTGCGGTAACTTCGATGTTGGTTGGCCTTGGTACCGCACGGGTGATCAAGCTGCCACAGGTTATGGGTATTATTATTGGTACAGCAATCGGCTCCACCATTACCGTTCAATTGATATCATTTAATCTGGCGCCCTATGCCCTGCCGGCATTTATCCTCGGCTTTTCGGTTTATTTCCTGGCCAAAAAACAGACAATAAAAAATGTCGCAACTGTGCTTATGGGCTTTTCGCTGATTTTCATCGGTCTTGCGATGATCTCAACCAGTTCTTCTTATTTTTCTAAAATCGAGATCCTGCAGGAATTTTTCCAGTCGATTCGGAACAATTCTTTTTATTCGTTTTCTGCAGCGGTGGTTTTCTGCGCCTTCGTTCACAGCAGTGCCGTGACGATAGGTCTTGCGATGAGTCTGGCCAGCGCCGGGGTAATTTCACCGCATGATGCTGTATTGTGGGTTTACGGAGCCAACATCGGCACAACCAGCACGGCGCTCTTTGCAGCGGTCGGCAGCAATTATATCGGTAAACAAGTGGCCTGGGCCCATTTCTTTTATAAAACGATTAGTGTTGTTATTTTTTATCCGATAACAGCTTACTTTATCGATTTCGTCGAGATTTTCAGTGCTTCGGTTACCCGAACGGTAGCCAATGCTCATTTCTTTTTTAATCTGGCATCGGCCATTATTTTCTTTCCGTTTATCAAAAAAGGCGCAGAACTTATCGAAAAAATGTTTCCGAAGAGTGCCGCAGATGAATTCGGTGCAGAATTTCTGACAATGAACACGTATCAGAATTCATCCCTTGCAGTTTCGTATGCCCAACGGGAAATCATGCGCATGGCCGACATCGTTCTGAATATGATTAAAGATTCGGTGCACCTCTTCGAAACCGAAGATCCGATGCTTGTGCAGTCGATCAAAGACCGCGACAATCAGGTGGATTTTCTTTATCGTGAAATAAAAATGTTTTTGCTCGGCCATGCCAACCAGAGCAATACAGTTGTGCACCAGAATATCATGAACATGATTATGTTCATCAGTGATCTGGAACGCGCCGCCGATTCCATCGACATCAATATCCGCACACTCGCAATTAAAAAACACGCGTTGAAGCTTGAGTTTTCCCCGCAGGGCCTTGCAGAAATTCAGGCTATGCAGGCCCAAGTGGTTAAAGTGGCTTCGATGGGCATTAATGCCTACGACAACCCAAAAATGTGCGAACTGGCAATTCAGTTGAAGCGTGAACTGGCCAAAACCGAAATTCAGTATCGTGAAAACCATATCTACCGCTTAAATCAGGGCTTAAGAGAATCTATCAACACAAGCTCTATTCATCTTGATCTACTTAGCGAGTACCGCAGGATCGCAAGTTTGCTGTGCAATCATGCTTACGCAACAACCAAAATCAAAGCCAACGACACCACTCCGAAAGAAGATACTTAGGGAGTTATTAGCCTAAAGGCCTGACTTTCTGAGTAGCCTCAACGATCGAAACATATTCTACAGCAAATCTTGCTAACAGTTCTTTAGCGAATTTCACGGGCTCTACCGAAAAGTCTTTTA
>JANPPN010000076.1:0-33993 GCA_031428535.1 Bdellovibrio sp.
CGCGCTCGAGCAGAAAAAAGAATATTACGCGCGCAAAGATTCAGGAACCAGTCGCTACTCAAATAATATGAATGACTCTTTTGACGGTTTTTCGTCAAAAGTAAAAAAGTTTTTAAACGATTTATTTTAAGCGTTCGATGATGAACGCAACATTTTTTCTATGGAGGGTGCATGTTTGAACTTGAAGAGAACGTAAATATCGGAGCCAATATTAAAGTTGTCGGCGTTGGCGGCGGCGGCAGTAATGCGGTTACCACGATGATCGAAACCGGCATGGTCGGCGTTGAATTCGTAGTAGCGAATACAGATATCCAGGCCCTTAATTCAAGCAAAGCCGGTTATAAAATCCAACTCGGTGCAGATCTCACAAAAGGTCTTGGCGCCGGAGCAAATCCAGATGTTGGCCGCAGAAGCGCCATCGAATCTTACAATCAGATCGTCGATCAACTTAAAGGTTCAGACATGGTTTTCGTTACTGCGGGCATGGGCGGTGGCACAGGAACTGGCGGCGCACCCATCGTTGCAAAAATCGCCCGTGAATTGGGTGCCTTAACCATCGGTGTTGTCACAAAACCATTCATCTTCGAAGGTAAAAAGCGCGGCAAACACGCCGAAAATGGCCTGGCAGAATTAAAAGAAAATGTTGATGCACTCGTTGTAATCCCGAACCAGAAGTTACTTGCCATCGCAGGCGAAAAGACCCCGCTTCTTGAAACTTTCAAAAAAGCCGATGAAGTTTTACACCAAGCGGTTAAAGGAATTTCAGATCTTATTAATATCCGTGGTCTGATCAATCTGGATTTTGCAGATATCCGCACCGTCATGGCCAATAAAGGCCTGGCGTTAATGGGTACCGGTTCTGCCAAAGGCGAAAACCGCGCAGTTGAAGCGGCTACTCAGGCCATTTCTTCTCCACTTCTGGAAAACGTTAAAATAGACGGCGCGACTGGCATCATCATAAACGTTACCGGTGGTTCAGATCTTTCTTTATACGAAGTTAACGAAGCCTCTCAGCTTATCACCGAAGCGGCCAGCGAAGACGCTGAAGTTATTTTCGGGGCGGTAATCGATCCAACTCTTAACGACGAAGTACGCGTAACAGTAATTGCTACCGGTTTCAGTCATGAACAGGTTCGGGTCGGTCTTGGAAATTCCAATTCTATGCAGAATTTTTTGCAACAGAATTCACCTCCGCCGCAACAGCAATACCAGCAACAGTATCAACAGCCTCAATACCAACAGCCACAATACCAGCAGCCGATAGTACAACCGGTCCTGCAAACTCAAGCGCCCCCGCCGCCACCACAACAAATTGTTCCGGTTATGATGCCACCGATAGTTGTTCAGAGTTTACCGTCTATCGATAATGTGCAGGAATCTATCAAGACTTTTACCCATGATCTTGACAGTGAACTTCAGGCCTCAGAAATGCTGCTCCACGATTTTCACACAACGGATGTCGTACTGAACACTCAACACGAACCAAGCTTTTCAACTGAGATTTCTCCGGTAGCGGCTACCACTGCGGCCAACACCACCGCGCGTGATATGCTGCTGGCAAAAGCCAGAGCTTTCCGTGAAACTCAGATCGGGCAGGTTGTATCGCAGGATAAATCTATTCACCCTGAGCAACTTTCAATGATGGATGAAGAAAAGCAATTTGAAGACGCACGCAAAATGGCGCGCGATATTCTTGAAGTGCCGGCTTTCATCCGCAAAAAGCAGGGGCTGGATTTACAGAACTAATTGTAAATCAAATCTGTGACTTCTTGGTTTGTATCCGATATCCATCTTAAAGATCTACATGAACGCAACGGAAATACTCTGTTGCGTTTTTTGTTTTACCTGAATCAGCATCCGAAAGAACACCGCCTTTTTTTACTGGGGGATATTTTCGATGCGTGGGTTTCGAACGGTATTGCGTTTGTTAATCATTTCAGGCTTTTAATCGACGAAATTGCGAAATTTAAAAATGCCGGCGGCGAAGTCTATTATTTCGAAGGCAACCACGACGTCCACGTTGATGTTTTCTGGACAAAAAAATTCAATATTCCGGTCATCGAAGAAATGCAGTATTTTGATCTGCACGGGCTTACGCTTCGATTGGAGCACGGCGATTTCATTAATCCGGAAGACCACGCCTATCACCGCTACCGGGAACTTGTGCATCGCCCTTGGGTTGAGTTTCTGGCTCACAATCTGCCCAGCCATTTTTGGAAATGGCTCACCGAAAGCCAAAGTGCCAAGAGCCGCAAAAAAACATCTCGTTACGCAGTAGAAAATTCAGAGCGGATTATAAAACTTGTGCGGACGTACGCCGAAAAAACTTTTCGCGAAAAACCGTTTGATATTATTGTAACGGGCCATATGCATATTTTTGATGATTATGTATTCAAGATTAAAGAGCGAAGTGTACGTTCGATTAATTTGGGTACTTGGCTTGATGTTCCCCGCGCGCTGAAAATTAATGATGGTGGAGTCGAAATTGTTTTGGTTGATACCTTGTTTAACTCGCTTAGATATTGATTAGGTCTTAGCTCCGGTAACGTAATAACATTAGAGTTTACACAGACAATCAAGTCTTAAATATGCGAAATTACAATGTTTTTTTATGATTATCCCTATTGGGGATATTAAGTAAAAACAATAGTTATTTTAGTAATTTATGTGATATTATCCCTAATGGGGATAATATGAAGAAATTAAATGAATTAACACTTATTGGAGATTCATTAAGACAAGAGCGCCAACTTCTTGGCATGACCCAACAAGATGTTGCTCGCCAGTTTAAAATAAGTCTGAAAGCCTTACGCAATTTAGAGCAAGGATACGGGGGCGTTACCCTCGCGACGGCGGCAAAAATTCTTGAATATATGGGAAAACAACTGCGAGTCGGAGATATTATTACAAGTCCTCTCACCAAAACTCTTAAAAAACCTCAGCGGCAACAAATTTTAGAAACACTATTTCTTGTTAAACCTGTATTAAATAAAAAGTTTGGGGTTGAAAAAATCGCACTGTTTGGAAGCTGCGCACGTAATGAAGCTAATAAAAATTCCGATATTGATATCGCAGTTCATTTCTTAACTCCGCCAACGTTTAGCAATTTAGGACGACTTACTTTATTTTTGGAATCACTGTTTGACGGCAGAAAAGTTGACATTGTGGAATTTGATAGAATGCTTCCAGAAGTCATGAAGCAAGCAACACGAGATTTTATTTATGTCTAAGCCTAAAAACTACAAAGATAGTTCTATCTATCTAAAAGAAATGCGGGATGCCTGTCAAAAAATTAGTGAATATTTGAAAAGAACAACTCAGCAAGAGTTTATTAAACAACTCGAATCGTATGATGCAATATGCATGCAGTTTTCACATATGGGAGAACAAGTAAGCCTATTAGAAAAACATTCTGACAAAATCATGTCCCATTTTCCAGATGAGGTAGATTGGCCAGCAATAAAAGCCTTAAGAAATCGAATCGATCATGCTTACGCCACATTAGATGCAGATCTTATCTGGAAATTTGCAATCGAAGATATGTCAGCCATTGAACAAGCTGTAACCCGCTTATTAAAAAAGCGGTACGGAATTTAGCTCTTCAGAAACGATTCAACTTGTTGCAGCAGCCTTAAAGGCAAAAGAATGCCATGATAAGACGAGCAGAAGTAGTTCATGGCCACGATCACGGACATTTGCAATCAGGCAGCTTTGTATTTTTTTACTTTTCAATCCTACAATAAGTAGAGTCGATGTAAAAACTAATGTTTTTGCAGTGCCGTGGGACTAAAAATTATAAGTATAGCTGAGAATTCCCGAAATCCCCGAAAGCGTCGTAGCCACGTCATTGCTGCTGGCATCTTCAAGTTCGCGATCAACCGAAGCCTGGGTCGTTCCGGTCGGTAAGCCGGCCGACGCACTTACGATGTTTCTAGAAATAGGTAAATAACGGTAGTTGCCTTCTAGATTGAAGCAGTGGTCGGGCACAAAACAAAACTGCGCCCCTAAGCCCAGCTGTGTACCGAAGGCCGAACCCGTGAAGTCGGCCCGGGTGGCACCGTTGCGGATTTTGCCATCAAGTTTGCCGTAGCCGAGGCCGCCCTGAATATAGAAATCGATGAGGTCATTACTCAGCGGTGTGATTCTAACCAGCGGAAACACCGTGTAGCCGTTTAAATCATAGCTATGGGCGCCGTCGGTGCCGGTACCGGAAGAGCTTTGTGAAAACAGTGTGGGGCGCAATTGGATGGCCACAAAGTTGTTAGAAAAATGAAATGTTAAGTAGCCGATGTATTCGGTGGCAGAACTTAATGTGCTGGCTGTTGAATTGTTATTGGCTTTGGCCACGTTGATGAGTGAATTGATTCCGGTTTGCTCAGCCGTGGTCAGCGAAATACCCAGGCCCATCGAAAATGAACCACCGGCGAAAGCACCTTTTCCACCGCGTTTTTTTGCAGCCTGTGCAGTGTCGGCAATTGCAAAGGTTAAAAGCAGAGCAATCAGATAACCAGATATTGAACGCAAAGTATTCAGCATTTCAGACTCCTTCATTTTTCAATAGTTATACTATTTAATTATGAGGGAGTCGGGTGGGGTTCGCAATGCTAGCCCAGACTTTCGCTCAGGAGTTGTTCAGCGTGCGCAAGCGAGGTCTTGGTAATTTTTTCACCGGAAATTAGTCGGGCAATTTCAGCAATTCGCAGTTTTGATTTGAGTTCGCTGACGTTCATGTTGACGGAATCTTTCGACGTGGATTTATTAATCGAAAAATGCACATCACCACATGCGGCAACCTGCGGAAGATGAGTCACGCAAATAACCTGCTGGCCCTTTGCAATAGACTTGAGCTTTTTACCGACCTTTTCGGCGGTGTTCCCCGAAACCCCGGTATCGACTTCATCGAACAAATAAGTGCGCGGCAGCTCAGATTCGCCAAGCGCTTTTTTGAGCGAAAGCAGAATTCGGGAAAGTTCGCCGCCGGAGGCTACTTTTGAAATAGGCCGTTTTGGTTCTTTCGGCGAAATCTGGCATTGGTATTCGATATCGCTAATGCCAGCGGCATTCAGCACTTCATTTTTTTGCGCGTGAATAAAGAAAGTTACACCTTTCATATTCAGATCGAGTAATTCTTTGTTGATGGCGATGGTCAGCTTTCCAGAAAACTGTACCCGGGTTTTATGCAGCTGTTCAGCGGCGTTTTTGAGTTCAAGTTCAAGCAGGCTTGCCTGTTTTTTTATGGTTTCAAGGTGCGCATCCGAATTTTCAAGCGTCAATACTTCGGCTTTCAGATTTTTGTAGATATTCAGGATTTCATATAAATCAGGGCCGTATTTTTTCTGCACTTTGCGGATCTGACTTAAGCGTACTTCCTTTAATTCCAGCGCTTCAGGGTCAAGCTGGATCTGTTGCAGCTCTTTTCTGAGCGCGTAAAAACTGTCTTCGATAAGGTCACTGGCCTGCGCCAAGCCTGCAATCTTGTCTGTGAAGTTCTGGCTGAGGCCACTGATTTCACTGGATTTTTTCTGAATGGATTTAAGCCTTGTGATCACCGAGTCAGAATCGCTGAACAGGATATCTTCGCATTCATCAACGAAGTTCAGCACTTTGTGCGAACTTTTCATTATTTTAATTTCGTCTTCCAGCTTAAGGTCGTTTTCAACATCGAGATTAAGTTTTTCAAGTTCCTGCAACTGAAATTTCAGAAAATCCAGCCGTTGGGATTTTTCGCGCGCCTTATTTTCGAATTCGGTAATTTCAGTTTTCAGCGTAACGAGTTGCGTGAATTTTTGCTCAAAAGCCCAACGCTTATCAAAGTGCCCGGCGTACTGATCCAGCAAATCCAGATGATAGGCTTTTGATAACAGATTGCGGTTGTCATGCTGGCCGGTCATTTCGATTAATGGTGCATTGTGCCCGGCAACTTCAATCATCGGTGAAACTATTTCTTTAAGTTGGCCCACAGTGCTGAGGCTGCCGTTCAGATAAATTCTGGATTTGTCCGATTGGGCAATAACGCGTTTTACGATGAGCAGGTTATCTGAGGTATCGATCCCGATGTTCTCGAGCGCTTTTTTGATGTCTTTACGTTTTTTCAAGTCAAATGAGCCTTCAACCGTGGCCTGTTGGGCGCCGGTACGGATGATGTCACCCGAAGCCTTTTCGCCCATCAGCAGTGCCAGGCTTTTTAACAGTACTGATTTACCCGAGCCGGTTTCGCCTGAAATAATATTCAAACCGTTCTGAAATTCAATATGTAAATTATCAATAATTGCAAACTGCGATACTTTAAGTTCCTGCAACATAGCGATCTCCGAAATTCAGTTTTTCTTTTAATAATTCGAAAAAATTATGATGGGGCTTGCGGATCATGTAGTGGTCCATTTTGTCGCGCGTAACCGTGACTTCGTCATCGCTGGAAAGTTCGACAACTTTCTGGCCGTCAACGATCAGGTGTGCGACGCTCGTATTTTTATCAAGCCGCAGGATGAGTTGTTTGTTATCCGGAAAGATCAGCGGTCGCGTCGTAAGCGAGTGCGGAGCAACCGGGGTTACAACGATCGCGTTCACTTCCGGATGCAGAATCGGGCCTCCGGCCGCAAGATTGTACGCTGTCGAACCAGTCGGTGACGAAATAATAATACCATCGGCCTTGATGTGATTAACGAGCGATTTATTGAAATAAACCGCTGTGCTGATCAGTTGTGAAAACGAACCGCGTTCGATAACAACGTCATTTAACGCATTGTAAATGACCCGTTTGCCCGAGTTCAGTTTAACCGTAACGTGCAGGCGGCTGCGGGTATGAAGTACCATTTTGTTTTTCAAAGTATCATCTACAGTTGCAAAAACTTCGTCTACCGAGTGAGCCGTTAAAAACCCGAGGAAGCCCATGTTAAATCCGAGGATCGGCACCGAATGGCCTTTAAGCAGGCGCACGGCCCGCAGATAGGTGCCGTCTCCACCGAGCACAATGATGAGACTCATTTCTTTGAGCTCGTTCGAACTGACGAGAATTTCTGTACCGGAAATCTGCTTTTGTTCGGGTGCCGTGTAGACTTTGTAGCGTTTGGCCTTCAGCCGTGCCGCCAGTTTTTTTGCAGTTTTGACAGCATCGTTTGAATGCAGGCGATAAACGATCGCAATTTTCTTATTGGATTTAAGCGTGAGTATCTTTTCTTTCATATTAATCCGCTGCGTTTCAACAGTGACTTCGGATCGGGTTCGCGGCCGCGGAATTCTTTATAAAGCTCCATTGGATGGGCGGTGCCGCCACGGCTTAAAATACTGTTTTTGAATTTGGTCGCCACTTCCGAATTGTAAAGCCCTTTTTCTTTAAAATATTCAAACGCATCGGCATCAAGAACTTCGGCCCACTTATAAGAATAATAACCGGCGGCATAGCCTCCGCCGAAAATGTGTCCGAAACTGCACGACATGTTGGTGCCAGCTTCTTTTGGTAACAGACGGGTGGCATTCGTTGAATCCGTTTCGAATTGATCAACATCAGAAATTCTTGCGATGTCGGTGGTGTACCATTTCATATCCAGCATTGCAAAAGTCACTTGCCGTAAGCTCAGCCAACCGCTCTGAAACAATGAGGCCTTTTTGATTTTCGCAACCATTTCGGCGGGTATCAGTTCATTAGTCAGATAATGGCGGGCAAATAAATCCAGGCCTTCTTTTTCTTCAGTCCAGTTTTCCATAATCTGCGAAGGCAATTCCACAAAATCCCAGTACACATTGGTTCCGGCAAGGCTGCGGTACTTGCACTGCGACAGCAGACCATGCAGAGCGTGCCCGAATTCATGAAACAGAGTTCGCACTTCATCGTATGACAGCAGTGAGGGCTTTGTCGGAGTGGGTTTTGTAAAATTGCAGACGATGCTGACATGCGGGCGACAGACTTGATTGGACCACATTCCCTGCTCGCGATAGTTGGTCATCCATGCGCCGCCTTTTTTGGTTTCGCGCGGAAAGAAGTCCATATAGAAAAGACCGACGTATTCGTTGTTTTTTTCGCTGAATACTTCGTAAGTTTTAACATCCGCATGATACGTTGGAATTTCGGTTGTTTGCCTGAAGGTCAGGCCGAACAATTTTCTGGAGTGTTCGAAAACGCCTTCAATAACATTCTCGAGTTTAAAATACGGACGCAGGTCTTCCTCGTTAAAAGCGTATTTTTCTTCTTTGAGTTTTTCAGAATAATAAGCAAAATCCCAAGGTTTGATTTCGTCAGTTCCTTCAAGTTTTTTTCTGAAATCCTGCACTTCTTTAAGATCGCGTTCGGCGGCCTTCTTTGAAGGCTCAAGCAGGCCGGTCAAAAAGCTGAATACGGTTTCTGAATTTTTGGCCATTCTTTCTTCGAGCACGTATTCCGCATAATCTTTATAACCGAGAAGCTGCGCGCGCTTGGCTTTCAACCCGACAATTTTTTTAATAATATTCTGGTTATCGAACTCGCCGCCGAAACATTTAGACGACGAAGCCCGCCACATTTTTTCACGCAATTGGCGTTTAGCTGAGTACGTGATAAACGGAATCAGCGATGGCGCCTGCAAATTGAAGAGCCATTCGCCTTTTTTTCCTTTTTGTTCAGCAGACTGGGCAGCGGCTTCGCGTGCCCCATCGGGCAGACCGTCTAAATCCGTTTCATTATCTATCCAAAGTTCAAATGCATTGGTGGCTTTCAGAACATTCTCAGAAAACTGCGGGCTCAAGACCGAAAGCTCCTGATCCAGCTCGCGCAGTTCCTGCTTTTTCGCGGCATCCAGTAAGGCGCCGTTTCTTGAAAAATCTTTAAAGGTTTTCTCGGTCAATTTGAGGTCTTCGTTTTTCAGATTCAATTTTTGACGGTTGTCGTATACAAATTTTATTTTCTGAAAGATCGCAACATCCAGTGAAACATCGGATGCAAAAGCTGAAAGTACCGGTGAAATCTGCTGCGCCAGCGCCTGGTGGGCTTCATTGGCCTCGGCCGAGAACAGGTTAAAATAAATATTACTTATCCGGTCAACTTTTTCAGACGCCTGTTCCAGAGCCACAATCGTATTTTCAAAAGAGGTTTCTTTGTGGGCTTTTATATCTTCAACATTTTTTTTGGCTTCGGTAATGGCTACCTGAATAGCAGGGATATAATCTTCAACTTTTATATCAAAAAATGGCAATGCCTGATCTTTTAGGCTCAATGGCTGCAGAAGTGGATTAGTCATATGAATCTCCTCAATAGAAATTCATATCATGGGGTCAAAAACGTGTCGAAAGTTATCTGTGGCTGGCTACGCAAAGTCCCAAGGTTGATCTTGAACCATTCATCTGACAGACGTATCCGCCAGGGCAATTGTTTACCTGGCCGACAGTGCACGATTGAACTGCACCGTTGTAGCAAGAGGTATTTCCGCCGCCGTAGTTGTAGCGATAAAGTTGCGGGAGGGTATTCCACCGGTTATTAGTGCCCCAAGTTAGGTAGAAGAATGCGGAAAGGTTTACTTTTGAACTCATGGTAACTCTCGAAACACAGCCTATTCCAGCTGAACCATTATATGTGGGAATTGTGCCGTTCGGGCAGTTACATAAATAAGCATTATTGTTGTAGTAGTTAAAAGGCTGTCCATGACCGTTGCCGTATTGGTAACCAGAGCCAGAGCCGTAACCAGAGCCGTAACCAGAACCAGATCCACCTGTGCCGTATCCAGTACTGCCGTTGCCATATGGCGAGTAACCCTGATTCGTCTGATATGCCGAACCGTTGAGAGCGCCATTGCTTCCACAAGCCATCGGATCTGTTGCACAGGAATTGTTTCCCGCAACAACGGCTTCTTTTCCGGAAGGTTGACAGGCAGTCAGGATAATCAGAACCAAGGCAAAATAAACGATAACAAGCGTTTTCATATAGACCTCTAAGGCTGGGTTAATAGCCTTTTTTTCTTACATTTCAGCTGTCAATGCAACTAAAATGCGGTCCTTCTGCAAAATTTGGTGAAATCGACTTTTTTTGTGTTAATTTTACTCGTAAATTTCGTTTAAAATATCGACATATCTAATTTCAAGGAACTTACGTTTAACTTTGAGAGACGGGGTTAAGCTGCCATTTTCCACGGTCCATGAATCCGACACCACTTCAAACTTTTTAATAACTTCAAAACTGGCAAGCTTCGAATTCAGTTCCTGGATGTGCTTTCGCAGCCTGACTTTAAGCAAGGGGTTCTGGAAGAGCTCCGCTACGCTTTCAAATTGAATCTGTTGACCGGTGGCCCATTGGCGCAAATGGGGCTCATCAAATGTTATCAGTGCGGATATGAATTTACGTTGATCGCCGTGAATCAGCACCTGCGAAATTAGTGGATCGTGCTTCAGTAGACCTTCCAGCTTTTGCGGGGCTACGTATTTGCCGCCTGCAGTTTTAATAAGATCCTTTTTGCGATCGGTAATTTTTAAAAAACCCTGTTCAGTTAGAATTCCGATATCGCCGGTTGCAAAAAATCCGTCTTTAATATTTTTACGCGTTTCTTCCGGATTTTTGTAATACTCGGCCAGACATTTTTTGCTTTTGACAAGAATTTCGCCGTCTTCGGCAAACTTGAAAACAACATCACCAATCGGGCGACCGACCGTTCCGGCCTGATTGTTTGTCAGACTGTTAACGGTTATGGCGGCACAGGTTTCAGTTAATCCGTAACCTTCCAGTATTGGCAGCCCACAGCAGCCGAAAAAATCAATTAGTTCGCGGCTGATCGGGGCGCCACCGCTGATTGCGAACTTAAGATTTCCGCCAAAAGCCGCCTTAATAGGAGCGAAGGCAAGCCTGCTGAGCGCTTCATTTTTAACAAGTAGTGGCCAGGGAAGTGCCTCTTTGGTTTTTCGGTAGCGCAACAGTTCGCGTGCGGTACTCAGTGCCAAAGTGAAAAGCTTTTGCTTATAAGATTTGGTTTCAACTTCGGTCATGATTTCAGAATAGACCTTCTCGAATATTCGCGGTACCGCAATCAGAAAATCGGGCTTAATTTCTTTTAAATTAATTTTTATTTTTTCGATAGACTCGGCATAGGCCAGCATATGGCCGTTCCAACAGCTGCCCCAATGTTCGATCCGCCCGAGAACATGAGCAAAGGGCAGAAACGTCAGCGATTTATACGTTGGCTTCACACCGAATAATTCAAAGCCTTCAGTCACTTCCGAAACAATGGCTTCATGCAGAAGAACTGCGCCTTTTGGTTTTCCTGTTGTGCCGGACGTATAAACTATTGTCGCAGCGGATTTTAATTCAACTTTTTTACAGAGCCCGAAGAATTTATTTTTTTGTTCCGAAGTCGGTGGGGTGTTGAAGTCGATCTCGCTGAACTTGAGAATACGGACCGGGCGTTCAAAGGCCGGCCGGATCCGTTCAATCTGAGCGGACAGATTGTCACTTTCAACAAGCAAAAGATTGATGTCTGAATGATTAATAATAAACGAAAGGTCTTCATCGCTGAGATTCGGATACATCGGCACCACCACGGCACCCGAGCCTAAGAGTGCCAAGTCGAGCGCCGACCATTCCCAGCGTGTTGAAGAAATCAGGCCAACATGTTCATTTTTTTTGACGCCTGCGGTTTTAAGGCTGCCGTAGGCGGCAACGATTTTATTTGTAAACTCAGTCCATGAAAGTGTATGCCACTTGCCATTTTCTTTGTATTCGACGGCGGGCGCCGAACCGCGAAGTTCTGCCTGGATTATCCATTTGCCGATTGTCATTTTTGTTTGGGTGGTTTCGCTTGTTCAAGTGTTAAAAGCACGTCTACGGACTCGCCGGTATTAACGTTGACGGTTTTTTCGTCTTTTAATTTGGAAATCGGGTTGTAGGCTGTGATGATTGTTTCTTTCTGGGCCACGATAGGATATTTGATGATCGGAGCCTTCTCAAGTAATTCTTTTCCATTAATCGAAATTTTCGTAAAAGAATTCCCATCCGTCACACGGATATTCAGATAACCGGTTGTCTGGCTTGCCTGCATTGTAACGCTCAGTTGTTCAGTCGGTTCACTGAATTTTCGTGAAAATGAATAATCGAGATATCCGCTTTTTCGGATAATGATATCGACTTCTTTATTTGCGGGAATGCTGATGATCGCCGGCGTTTTGGAATCTTTCACTACTCCACCGACAACGATTTCGGCGTTGTCAGGGCTGCTGTTGACAGAAACTTTAACTTCCAGCGGGGCCTTCGATGCGGTATCTATCTTACTGACCGGATCTTTAGATGTGTTAACTATAACAATAGGCGGCAGTTTATTGAAATAATTCTTGTAACCCCACCAGCCACCGTAAGCAAGCGCTACGACTAATGCAAATTTAAATACAACTTCGAGAGTCTCATCAGAGCCTGAATTTCGAGAATGCGATTTCTGGGTCTGATGCATAATTCCGGTTACAGCAGTATTGGAATTGGAGGGTTTACCGTAAATAGCGGTTAAGCTCGGACTGGCCTTGTGCGTACTGCCGGAATTGGCAAAACGAAGCCCGTCGAGGTTTATTTTTGCAACCGGTTCATCTGAGTTCAGGCCATAGGGTTCAAGCCCTAGTTCTTCAATATTTTCCGGAATGGCCGCCTGAGGAATATTTATGGCATCGGCTGATTTTTCCGGCGGTGGCGGCACAGTTTCGGCCACCGTTACCTTTGGCGTCTTCACTGGCGGCGGAGTTAATTCAGATACTTTGGCCTTTGAGTAGCCAACAAGTTTTTCGCGCCCGTCCTGATACGCGGTCTTGAAACATTCCCGGACGAACAGACTGAAATCCTGCGGCGAAAATTCTGGATACTGAGTATTTAAAAATCGATTTAAGTCGCGATGAAAATTAGCTGCCGTCTGATAACGGATATTACGGTCTTTTGCCAACGCTTTCATCACGATGCGTTCAAGCTCCTGCGGAACTGTCGGATTTATTTTTCGGATCGGCGGAATCTGGCAGTCGCGCACTTTTCTCAAAATTGCAGCTTCGTTGCTGCCAGTAAAGAGACGATCATTTGCCAGTAATTCCCAAAGCACAATTCCGAGCGCGAACACGTCGGTTCGCGGGTCAATCGGTTGCCCTTCGGCCTGCTCGGGGCTCATGTAACTGAACTTGCCTTTGAGCGTTCCGGCTTTCGTGGCTTCACCGTCGGTTTCGGCCTTTGCAATACCGAAATCGATGACCTTAACTTCGCCTTCAAAAGAAACCATGATGTTCTGCGGGCTCATATCGCGGTGAGTGATATTAAGAGGACGGCCTGTCGTGGAATCCGTACATCGATGAGCGTGATCCAGGCCTGCTGCGGTTTCTTTTATTAGAAACAACGCCTGATCAATAGTAAAACTTTTATTGGTCTTTTTCAGTTCATTGATTATTTGGCGGAGATTCCGGCCTTCAACGTAGTCCATAACGAGAAAAAACTGGCTTTGTTCAATTCCGAAATCGTAAATCGAAACGACGTTGTTGTGGTTGAGGTTGATTGCAACTTTGGCTTCTTCTTTGAACATGGCCACAAATTCGTCGTTGGTAGAGTACTGGGGCAAAATTCTTTTAATCGCAAAAAATTTGTTTAAACCGTTCGCCGCTCCTGAACGCGCAAGGTAAATCTCGGCCATTCCGCCGGCGGCAACCTTTTCAAGAAGTAAATATTTTCCGAACTGCTCGAGGCTTTGTGACATGAACTCAGTATACTCCTACTTGCAAATTATCGGCTTTTAAACGAAGATTCTTGAAGGAGAATTGCATGAAATGGACTGGACTGACCGGAGGTATTGCAACTGGGAAGTCGACTGCTAAAAAGTTGATCGAAGGTCTGGGTGTGCCGGTTGTTGATGCGGATCAGATCTCACATAAGTTATCTGAGGTCGGAACCAAAGGCTATTCTGCCATCGTGTCTCATTTTGGTAATTCTGTTCTCGAAAAGGATCTACGGCTTGATCGTAAGAAACTAGGGCATCTGGTTTTTACAAATACTCAGGTTAAGACCGATCTTGAAAATATTCTGCACCCGCTAATCAAAATCGAAGTGGATAAACTCAGGAAGCATTACGAGGATCAGGCTGTACCGCTATGTTTTTATGATGTACCGCTGCTTTTTGAAAAAAGTCTGAGGAAGGAATTTCATACAACGGTGCTGGTCTGGTGTAGCAAACAGACCCAGCTTGAGCGCCTGATGAAGCGTAGTGGTCTGTCGGCAGATGAGGCTTATATCCGAATTAAAAACCAATTGCCGATGATCGATAAAGTCAGCATGGCCGAACATTGTGTGGATAATTCAGGAGAAATTTCCGATTTGCAAAAACAGCTGAAAAGGCTGCTGGAAAAACTATAACATTTCAATCAGTTTTGTCAGTTCTACCGGCCTTGAAAAAAGATAGCCTTGCGCAAAATTGGCGCCCAATTCTTTCATGATTTTAAATTCGGCTTCGGTTTCTATGCCTTCGGCAATCACCTGCATATTCAGTTTTTTTGAAAGATAAATAATCGCGCTGACAATGGCCTTGGTTTTTTCATCGCTGAGAATATTCATAACGAAAGATCGGTCGATCTTAATGAAATCAATCGGCAGGCGGGAAAGATATTGCAGACTGGAAAAACCGGTACCAAAGTCGTCGAGTGAAATTTCAAAACCGAGAGCATGACACTTATTCAGAAAGTCGATGACCGAGCCGCCTTCAATAAAGACCCGCTCGGTTACCTCTAACTTAAAATCTTTCGGATTTATATTATGTTTTTGAATCAGCGATTTAAGAGTATCAATAAAACTGCTGTTTGATAACTGCCGGGCAGAAATGTTAATGCTCATTGAAAATTTTTTGTCCGGATATTTCTGGGCCACGATTTTCGACTGCCGAAAACATTCTTCGATGATCCAAAAACCCACAGGTATAATCAGCGCAGAATTTTCGAGTAGATCGATAAAGATTCCCGGCGAGATCAGGCCCTTTTCGGGGCTTTTCCAGCGAATCAGGGCTTCGCTGCCGCATATTTTTGAAGTTTTTAAATCAACTATGGGTTGGTGAAACATCACAAACTCATGATTTTGATGAGCGTCGCTTATCTGGCTTTCGAGTTTAATCCTGTCGAGCACAATTTTTGAGTGTGCGCTGGCATTTATAATGTCTAGATTATCGCCGGATTTGTTTTTGTTATGTTGGCGCAGCCGGTTCAGTAACATTTTCACAACTAATTGCACCGTTAAATCCGATGAGTCCAGCTTGTCGAGCAGCTGTTCTTTATTAATGACAAGTAATTTGCAGACTGTGGCCGCGCGGGTAGAGGCTGAACGCAATGAAGAATCTATAAGGGCCATTTCGCCGAAAATTTCACCGGGACCAAGCATCGCCAGGCTGGTTTCGAGTCCGCTCCGATGGGTAAAATATATTTCGACATTGCCGGTTTCGATCAGAAAGGCCTGGTCGCCATGCTGGTCCTGTTTGAATATGACATCACCCGATTTAAAATCCATTCGATTATTTTGACGTCATATATATTTTAAAACAAGAAACTCACATTAGGACTCGGTTGTTTCCCGACCAAGGGTTGGATTGTCTCAACATGACTCAAGTCAGCAGCGAAAATGACCGATAAGATGTGCATGACGTCTCCACTTTTTACGTTGCGAAATGTTCTTTTTATTTGCCTGAATTTGCTGGCACTTAAATCATTTGCCATAAATGAATGGCTCGAGCTTTACAATAACTCGAGAACACTCGGTATGGGTGGGGCCTCAATTGCCGTAACCAGTGACGATACCTCTTTGTACCGGAACCCGGCCAACTTGGGAAGTGTCCGCGATTTTTATGGGACCATGCTCGATCCTGAAATCGAAGGAACCGGAAACTTAGCTGCGACATCTATAGATATCAAAACCGTAATGGATTCGCTGGCCACCAAGAATAATACTTATTATCGTGCCAAACAACAGATTTCGCCGGTACTGGTTCGGAGGAATGTGGGTTTTGGCTTTTTTTATAAGAATGAAATGAGCGCAGAAATTTCTTCCGTTGACCCGACAGTCATGGATACAAAGTACATCAGCGATACCGGGGCCGTTTTCGGCAGTAATTTGCGATTGTTTGACGGACGGGTTAAAATCGGGGCAACTGCAAAGTTTATCAATCGTATCGAGGTGCAGAATGCGGCGCTGCCTGTAGCCGGACCGACGGATTTAGAAACAATCGGTTCAGAAGGTTCCGCAGTGGCTTTCGATGCAGGCCTGTTGATTCAGGCCCCTTGGGATTACATTCCTACTCTTGGAGTTGTTGTGCATGACCTCGGTGATTCGCCGTTTGACAAAAAAGACGGCTTCAGAATGCGGACGACAACTCGTCCTGCAACTGTAAAACAGAGTATCGACGCCGCCATAGCGATATTTCCGATTCACTCAAATCTGTTCAGAAGTGTGTGGACTTTAGAATACAGTGACATTACCAACTCCCGGAATGACACGGATAGTGCCAAGAGAATGCATTTAGGAATCGAATTGAATTCCCGCGATAACTTTTTCTTCAGATTAGGCTATAATCAGAGATACGCAACTGCGGGTGTTGAAGTGGCCTCTGAGTATCTGGTCTGGCAACTTAGCACTTACGGTGAGGAAATCGGCACAGAGTCGGCACCACGGGAAGATCGCCGAATCAGTACGAAATTTGCTTTACGATTTTGAGCAGAGAGGTTTGCCGCGTGAGATTTTTTACAATTATTTTTGCAATGCTGATTCTGCTTCAGGGCTGCAGCCAGAATATATTAAGTGAATTCGGAAGTAAAAATTCCGATGAAGCTTTACTGTTTGATGCTCAGGCCGCAGTAAATGCCCAGCAGTATGACAACGCTATATCTATCGTTACGCAAAGGGTAAGTGCATCGGGCCAACAGTCAACCCGGGCCCGCGAAATTCTCGCCAGCGGCTATGCCGGAAAATGCGGTCTCAATTTTATCGATTACGTTACCAGCCTTGCGGATTCAGTTTCCGGAAGTACCTTTGTACTTGTCTCTTCACCGTTTGTTACGGTGTCGGTTTCTCCTGATTCCTGTCTGTCGGCGTTACAGACGTTGGATCTCATCGGCACCAATGCCCAACGGACAACAAATCAAAATGCTTTTGCGGCAATCGTCGGAATGGTCCTTATGGGATCGGCAACTAGGCTTTACACGGATGATGCGCCCGTTAATGGCGACGGCACCCAGGATGTGGCCGATGCTTCATGCGCGTTGACAAACGCTCAGATCGATAAAATTATCCTCGGGTATGGTTATATGTCTCTGAATTTCAGCGCGATCTCTGGTCAAATTGGTGCCTCCTCATCGACAACAATTTCCGATTCTATCACAACGTGTACGTCCATTCCGGGCGCTTCGTGTTCCAACACTGATCCCGCCCAGATTACAGATCAGATGCGCGATGCCATGCGCGATCTGATGAACACTTCCCAGTATGGGGTCGGTACTGTCGACGGCTCGAATCCCCTTTGGATTCCGGCGGCCTGTCCTCCATGAAATATTTCTTATTTACTTTTTTTATCGCGCTCTCAGTTTCGGCGGCAGAACTTTATCAACCCGGATTGCAAGCGCGTTGTTTTGCCATGGGTGGAACCTGTATTTCCCATGTTCGCGGCGCGACCTCGTTATTTTTCAACCCCGCCGCTTTGGCCAGAGTCGAAGGTTTTGACATGGTTATCGCTGAAGTTCAGGCCGGTATCTCGAAGGATGTTCTTGATTTCAGTTCGCAATTTCAAGGCGGCACATTTGCGGCTTCCGATTTCAACCGGCTTTATGGAAAAACCTTAACCGCAGACGTTGCGGCCCGCACCGGTTTTGCCATGCCGAATTTCGGCTTCGGACTATTTAGTAATAACTATACCAATATGCAATTCAATGATCCCACCTTTCCGACTTTTCACATGAATCTGATAAGTGAGTACGGTTATGTCGTTGGTGGAGCTTTCAGTCTTGGGCCCGACACTTCGCTCGGCATCAGTGCAAGACATATTAAACGCGGGGGTGGCGATAAAGATATCAACATGATGTCATTGGTAGGTTCAAGTTCCGACACAGTGGCCAGTTCAAATTTTCAAGACCGGGGCATTGGTCATTCAATGGATCTGGCATTTATGACAACACTCAATCATCCGCTGAAACCCACAATTTCCGTAGTTTGGCAGGATGTCGGTGTAACAACTTTCAATTTAACATCTGGTACAACACCGCCACCGAGCCAGTACGACAATTTGATTTTTGGCGCCGCGATTAAACAGGAAGTGAGCATTTTCAGTTTCACGCATGCGTTTGAATACAAATTTATCCGCACGACTGGGTATGATCTGAGCAAGAAGCTGCACGTGGGCACCGAAGCCAGCGTCGGACCGTTCGATTTTCGCGGAGGAATAAATCAGGGTTATGTCACGTACGGAGTAGGGGTGGATCTGCTATTCTTTCAACTAGATGCAGCAGCTTACTCAACGGAACTTGGCACCTATACCGGGCAGTCGCGCAGCGACCGTTACAGCGTCAGCTTAACTTTTAGTCTGGATTTGGATCAAAGCTTTAAATTAAAGGACATGGACGGTAAAAGGAGGAGACTTAAACAGCGAAGATAGCTATAGTCTTCACCATGCTCGAGTTTTTGAAAGTTAAGAATCCCGATCAGGTAAAATCTCTTCTGAATACCTACGATCCACTTCGCGATACCTGGATAGTTTCAGATTTAAAATCCAAACAGGAAATTCAAAGCGCAGCTTTGCAAAAATATAATTATTATACCGATGACGCAATTCTGCGCGTCAGCGATTTCTGGCGATTATGGATAAGACGAATTGAACCGACCCTGCAGGTGGTTTCAAGTGATTTCATCAAATCACTCGTACAGCATTTCGTAGATCATTATGGCAAAAAACTCGACATCCATGAGAGCGAGGTTTCTTCGCTGACAAAGGCCGTACAGGAATTTGCGCCGATTCTATTGCTTCCGGGTAGCGACGAAATTCTTGAAGAATGGTTAGAAATTCAACCGACAGAAAAAAAATGGGCGCGCTGGTACCAGTTGGCTAAAGTTTGTTTGAATTTTATTGTCTTCGAGAAAAAAGTAATCGATTCAAAGTGGAGTGCGGCTTACCTGCAAACGCTGGACCTTTCACTTTTGGCCTGGGACCGAAAAATTTTTGTCGATCTTGGCAGTGAATTGAGCACTGTTGAAATGGGACTGTTAAAACATATTTCACTTTCACAAGAGGTCCTAATCATTACGCCAGATCCCGAATGGACTGATAAGTTTCCATACCTGCTGAATACCTATAAAGAAAATTTCGGGTATGGCCGCCAGGTTGATACTGAAAACGCCCCGAAACCGGAACTCCCGCCAGCAGTTCGATTTGTTCGGCTGACAACTCAGCTTGCCGAGGTTAAATTCGTAGTCTCTAAGATTCGCGAATGGGTCGATTCCGGCGTAGCAATCGGTAAAATTGCGATCATTTCGGCAGACATCGAAAAGTACTGGCCGGTGCTGCAATTTTATCTTGAAGAAGAAGGACTCACCTACAGAAAAGATCTCGTGGCAAAACTCAACAGCCTCGGCGATATCCAGAATTTGTCAGCGGCGCTCAAAAACGTATCGCAGGATGTTTCATGGGACAGTCTCGAAAAAACTTTTTTTTCTAAAGAGACGGGTAGCGGCCAATTTAAATTTGAAAAGTTTAAGGCACTTTTTTACCAGCTATACGATGAAGACGATCTTGGTCGCGAGCAAAAAATAAAGAGTCTGTTTTTCAGGAAAGTTGATTTCAGTGCCGAAATCGACCGGGAAGAATTTCTGACGTATTTGGTTAAGACGTGGTTAACGACACCGCAGTCTAATAACAAGATTGAACTTTTCGAACTCATTTTTAAGGACTTTCTGGCGCAAAGCCTGAACGTTAAAATGAAATTCAGCAGGTGGGTGCAGTTCCTGAAGAATCGGTTGAATCACAAAGAAGTCATTATCAAAAAAGGTCAAAGTAACGGCGTACAGGTATTACCGCTGATGTCAGCGCACATGTTAGACGTAACGCACCGGCTTTACATCGGATTGAACGATGAATATTACCATAAAAAACAAAGCTCAATGATGTCGCTGAATGATTCAACACTGCTGAAAAAAGATTTTGATCTGGCGGTTGATTTTTCAGAAGAAAGCTATCTCGATTTCAATCTGCGCTGGCAAAGTCTGGCCAAATCCGAAGAGTGTCTGTTTACAACATCGCATCTCAGTTTTACCTCGGAAACCCTGAACTCATCCTTGTTTTTCATCGAGCACTCGCCGAAATCCGAAGTAACAGAGCCCGGGCGCACGCGTGTTGATGAACTGCAGAAAAATCTAGCCACCTTGAAAAAATACGAAGACCCCGTACTGGTTAAGTCGCAGGTTTCAATCGAGCGGCTATTGCAGGATGTCGAATCGTACCAAGGCGTGGTGCCATCAGAGATTTTCAAAACGCTTTCAGTCAGCGACACCGAAAATTATGCCCAGTGTTCCTTTAAGCTTTTGGCTTCAAAAGGTTTTCGGTTGCGGGATTACCCTCAAGTTTCGCTCGACCTTGATCCGCGGCAGAAGGGCTCATTGATTCATGCCCTTTTTGAATTCTGTATCCAGCTAATTGCCGGCGGTAATTTTGAAAGCGAAAAAGTGACTGATTTTTTAGACGCGAAACGGGCTGAATATAATATCTACAGTCAGCAGGACGCCTACTGGAAAATCCAACAGCAGAAATTTTTGCAAATTGCGCTGAAATTCTATGAATTCGAGAAGAAGCGGGTCGATGTTTTTGAAGTCAGCACGGAAAAGTCCATCGAAATGTTTTTCGACCTCGATAAGCAGATTTTTTCAAAAGAAAAACCCGAAAACTATTTCAGTTTCAATGTTCGCCTCGATAGGGTCGATACCCACAAAAAAAATAAGTACAGCATAATTTATGATTATAAGTCTTCAGCGTATCAGGTTTCGAATTTTGCAAGCTGGATAACTGACCAACAGTTTCAGATGCTACTCTATATGATTGCACTTGAGTTTGCGGTCACTGAGAGTTCAAGCGTTAAAGGCGCGCTCTATTACCAGTACAAAACCTTTGACCTCAAAAAAGGTCTTATCGCGGAAGATATCGGTATAAACGACTTTGGCCTTACAAAACGAAACAAGTCGTTAATTGGCGAAGAAAAAAATTCAGAATTGCGCCAAAAATTCAACTCGGGTATTACGGATGTGCTGGTGCGATTGAACAAAAGCGAATTCAGTAATTCTCCGGGAGATCCCGAAATTTGTATTAAATGTGACTGGAGGAAGCTGTGCCGGGCAACACACCTGATGTAGTGAACTTTGGATTCAGGTCGCAGTTTATTTTTGCCGGCGCCGGTGCCGGCAAAACTACAAAACTGATTAAAACTTTTTTAGAGTTCGTTCGCGAATTCAAAACGATTAACGGCTTTTACCCGAAGGTCGTTATGACGACTTTTACCCGAAAGGCAACTCAGGAAGTTAAAGAGCGCCTTTTGGTCAGCGCACTGGAATCCGGTGAAAAAGAAATTTTCGAGTATATAAATAAAAAATCCTCCGTTCATATATCGACAATTCACGGGCTGCTCAGTATTTACCTGTCGCAATTTGCCGAAAGAATGAAATTTCCGCAGGAAATTAAGATAATTGATCAGGCACAAATTGATCGGCGCCTGAAAAAACAGATCAATGAACTTCTGAAGACGCGTCCGCAGTACCTTGAATTGATGGAAACCTATACTTTTCTGCAGCTGGTTGAGTTTGCAGATCAGGCCCTGAACTTCAAAGCCCAGAACCGGGATTTCGGAATTGTCACAAAGTCTGAATTACAAAAAATTGCACAGCAAAAAAAAATGGAAATCATCGACGGTATTAAAGAAATATTTTTGCATGTTACTGCGGTTCCTACCGCCTGGAACGAATACTTTTCATTTCTGAAGGCGCTCTCAGTGTTGCTTAGTCGTAATGATGAAGCCGGATTTTTTGAAATGTTGCAAAATGCCCCGAAAAAACCGAATTGGTCTGCCGCTAAGCCGGCGTTCGAACCCGTTGCCAACGAAATCCTAGAAGACCTCAGGGAAAATCATTTTAAAGAATTATTCGACACCGAAGAATACATTTTAAAGCATGAAAATCTGAACCAGCTTTTCTTTAGCTTTGTAAACGAGCTGTCGGTAATTTCATTGCAGCACAAACAGAATACCGGTGAACTCAGCATTGCCGACCTCGAAAATCTTTCATTGCAGCTTTTAGAGCAATATCCTGAGACGGCGATTGAGTTCTCGGAAACGTGGCACTATTTTATGATTGATGAATATCAGGATACTTCGCCTTTGCAGGTACGAATTCTGAATAAGATCATCAGGAATAAGCCCTGTTTCATTGTCGGCGATCCTCAGCAGAGTATTTATCTTTTCAGGGGCGCAAGATCCGAGGTTTTCAGCGAAAAACTTGAGGAAATGAAGGAAAAAAATGCCGAAATTATTTTTCTCGAAACAAACTATCGTTCTGAGCCGCGCCTGATGAATTTTATTAACGGTTTTTTTACGAAATTCAGTCCTCAATTCAGACCGATGCTGGCTAAAGTTCAGAAATCCGAAGTCAGGGCTCTAAATAATGAAGCTTTCTATATTAAAACCGGCAATCAGGTAAATGCCGTTCTGCTACACATTCAGAATCTCATTCAAAAAGGCATCAATCCGCAGGACATTTGCGTTCTTTCAAGAAGTAACAGCAAGCTGGTGGATATTGCAACTAAGGCCGGCAAGGCCGGTGTGCCCGTGCAGTTGCAGACCGCCGGGGGCTTCGAGGAAAAGCGCGAAATTCTTGACCTCATGGCATTTAATAAATTCCTGAATAATCCGCACGATGACGAAAATCTGGTAACTCTTGTCAGAAGCCCGTGGTTCTATGTAGATGATGCCGAAATTCTGCGGCTTGCTCACAGCCCCATCGCCAGAAAGCAATCACTCTGGGCCGCGCTGGCCGGTTCTGAGCATCCGCAAAAATCCAACCTGCTGAAGTTTTTGAATTTTTACGATATGGCGGGGTCGCTGCAGACGACAAAGCAGTTTCTTTTTGAAACCTCATTTGTTTCATTTTCGGAATTCTACGACAAAACCGGCAAGCGTGAAGCCAATATTTTCAAGTTCATGATCAGCCTGGCACAGGCCGAAAGTACGCCGGGTTTTTCACTGGGGCTTTTTCTTGAAGAACAGTTTCAGTCGTTGCAGTCTGATCTGGGTTCTTCAAGCAGCGAAGCCCAGCCGGTTGTGCAGCCGAATTGCGTTTCGTTAATGACTGTACACGCGTCAAAGGGTCTGCAGTTTAAGCACGTCATCGTTATCGGATTTGCCGAGAAACCATCGGTTTCGAACTCCCAGAAGCTGACATTTGATGAAGGCTCAGAACAATTCAGTCTGGCCGTGCTGGATGACGAAACAGCCAAACACCGACCATCCGGCTGGGCCAACCGAATAAAAGATATTTTTAACGAGCGAGAACTTCTCGAGAATGAACGCGTGCTCTACGTTGCGATGACCCGCGCGATCGAAAGCCTGAGTTTAGTCGCTGAAATCGGCAAACGCGATCCGGTTCAGAAGAGCTGGTATAAAAAATCAAACTGGCCACTCGCGCCCGGCGAAGTTGTTGCTGAAGACTACAGTGCCGTTAGTGTAACTTACGATGAGGTGCCTGCAGATGCTGTCGAGACTTCGCAACTGGGTGCCGAAGTCAGAGCCCGATTTTTGCCGCCGGTCGAAGGCGCAACCGGCTCAGAATCAGTGACTGAGTTGATCAAAAATAAAAACCAAGGTACCTCGGAATTAAATTATGAAAAAACCCTGCTCAATCTCAAAAAGGCGCAACGGGGATCAGACCTGCATCGGTTGTTTGAATCTTTAAAGTATCTTTCGCTCGAACAGTTGCTGCCGCAGCTCAACGAAAACGACAGCAAAAATGTAACGTATCTGTTAAACCAGAAAGAGCTGAACCTGAAGGAAATTATCCGCTTAGGGCATAATGAATGGGGTTTCGGGCTACAAACAAAAACGAGGCTGATTCAAGGCCAGATCGATTTGTGGTGCGAGCTTGAAACCGAAGTGCACGTGCTCGACTACAAAACCGGAAGTTCGGCCTATTCTGAAAAAGCATTCGATCAACTTTCATTCTACACCATGGCATTATTTAAAATGAAAATGTTCGCTCCGAGTAAAAAAATAATTCATTCGGTGATTTATCCCGGCGAAGGTCTTATCAAGAAAAAAGCTTATGAAAATTTCGAAAATTTTCATAAGCTTTTGAATCCTGAGCTGCGCGAACTGTTTTAACTATCTTCCTGAAGTGTCCGGATCAACCACATTTGAAAGAAGGCTTAATTTTTCAATAATCGGAAGTTGAATTTTCAGATCTTCCTCAAGTTTTTCGGTGTTCATCATCAGGCCTGCAATGACCTGGCCGTTGAGCTTGTCGCCGTTTTTTAATTCGATCGGAATGGATGCAGCCACCTCTGAAACCACAGCATAGGCTGTGGCAACCAGTTGCAGGCTTTCAAGTTTTGCATTTTCCGCTTTTATCTTTGCAAGTTCAGCCACAACGGCATTGCGTGTTGCGTCGATCTTTTCAACCGGGGTACTTTCAAGAATCGATTTCACCTTTAAAATTACTCCGAACTGACTGACCAGTATACTGCGAATAATCGTAACTTGTTTTTCAAAATTCAGCGGCGATTCAGCCGTATCGAGTTCTGGATCCATCAGCATTCCCGACTTGTTGATTTCCCGCAGCAGCGCGATCAGTTCCTGCGCCTGAGCATCCGCTTTTGCTTTTGCTGTGACTACCGCCTGGCAATTTGCCTCATCTGGAGTTGCCGCACAAACTTCAGCATTTACTTTGCCAAATGCTTTCTGAAATTCGGCATCAGCCATATAGAGTTGAACCATCGGCGTACTGAACACAGGACCCCTGTTCAAAATATAAAATTCGGTGCGGGCCGCAGTGTTAATTAACACAGCAGAACCGGCGGCATTTTGAGACGCAAACATAACCTTGGTGTCATCCAGAGATTTGTCTTGTCCCATTTTTGCAACATTAGGACGGTCTTTCGGTGCCAGAGCCAAACTTGATTTACTGATCTTGAAAGATTCAGCAAACGGATCGAAGCTACGCCATTTAGATTGTGCAAGCCCGATGATCGTGCCAACTGCGGTTTGTTCTGCCAGCAGATAACCAACACTGACCGGAACATTCACTTCCAGCAAATTGACTGTCTGTAATTTTTGCGCTTCGGCATTGAATTCAGCTACTGTTAATTCAGGTTTGGTCTCAATCGACATCGGCGCAAAAAATCCGACTTTCAGGTCATTTTGCAGAATCTGCAAGATCATCTTCATTGTCGGAGATTCCGACGGATCATTTATACCCATTTGAAACTGTTCAAAATCAAGGTATGAAATCTGACTGTTATTGTTTTCATCTTTATTCTGCGCCGCTGTTGATTGCAGCAGGAACATCATCGCAAATATTTTGTCATTGTTCATACCCATCGTGTCGACTTTGTCGCGGCTCATCCACACATCTATCGTAGATCTGGCTTCTATTAAGCGGATATCCGAAATTTCTTCATTCTCTGTGTTTTTATATTTGTATGGGACGGCAAAGAATCTTTCATCGTTAACGAGCAGCGTGTTTGGCGGGACATTTTTTTTCGCCTTCGCCATGATCGAAGCACCCTTTGCATCAGGCGTTCTGATCAGCTCATGAAAAAATGTATAACCGAGCTTTGCGGCTTTCAGTTGATCAATCAACTGTGCGCGGCCGACAGCTTCCGGCCGACCGGTCCCTATCCGTCGACTCATAATGGCCTGATCAAGAAAGGATCGGATATTCTGGAATAAAGTAATATTCCGCTTTATGATCTGAACTTTTTGGGCGCTGTCGAAAACAATTTTGTCGTGAACATAATTGCGATTGATGTACCCACGATGGTAATCGGCAATGAGGTTCTGAACAATTTCAGAGGCACTTCCACCACTGTCGAAGCGCGCGCAAAGCACGCTAGAAGCCGTACCACCATCATCGCACTGTTCAAAGTGTCTGATAGTACCTACAGTATTAACAGTGTCTTTTGTAAAATGCACCAGCGGCCTCTTCAGATCTTTAGCTATGTCGTCGATTGAAATCAGGGCATCGCCCGCGGCATTTTCAACAAGCCCGGTGTAGGCGGCACGAACGGCGTGCACATCGTATGGCCCTGGGCCCTTATAGTTGATGTCAATGTCTGCAATGTAATCCATGATTGAAGAATAGTTCCGACCGGTCGGATTATTTTTGTCGAACTCGTAGTTGGCTTTGTCAATTGAAGCCTTGAAGTTATGTAACAGGCCAAATGCATGTCCAAGTTCGTGCGAAAGTGTACTCATGACATTCTTTTTGAAATTCAGCATTTGATTCTTCTTAGGATCCGGATCAAGCACCTGTGCTTTGTCATTGATATCGTTTCGTGCGTAGCTGAAACAGCCCGGGCGGTCTTTGGTGTTCTCGTCAAAGCGAACGACCGCATCTAGCAATTGCGAGCGTTTTCGTAGTGCCTGCTTTACGGTTTCTTCAAGTCCGCCGAACTGAATAAATGCCTTGTTTACCTCAAGTTCAAAGCTGTTCGGATCGTTTGAAGCTTTGTCTTTTGATGCAATATCAGCGAGCTTTTTCAGGAAGGTCTGACTATCAACTGCGTAATTGATTTCCTGACCTTTAGAATCATGATCAAAAATATCTTTGGTCATGATTGTGCGCAGCGACCCGGTTCCTTTGCCTTTTTTAATACCCTTGATCGCCGCGTTGATTTTTGCATTTTCAAGTTGCAGCATTTTAACAGAATTCTGAATCAGAGACTTCATTCTGCTGACTTCCGATTTAACAGCAACCGCGGCAGGTGCATCAACCTGACCAGAGCGAATTGCGTCTTCAACTGCCTTGTCTTTCTTTTCTTCGGCAGTCGAAATCACTTTTTGTTCAGCTGCGGCCTTTTCGGCTGCGGCTTTTTTAATTTTTTTAATTTTTTCAATTTCTTTCTCGTACTCGCGCGAAATTTTCGTGATCTTCAAAAGGGCTTCGGTCTGATCATAAGTGTTGCCGGTGTAGACAATAACATTTGCAGACTGAATTGTGCCTGAACGCGGGTTGGCGGCCGGTTGAGCCACACCGAGCAGTCCGTTCTGGGCCGGTAATTCCTGCAACCAGATATAGTTCCGATCGAGATCACCCAAGTGGCCTTTGCTGTCTTTTTCGTCAACAATAAGTTCAAGATATTTTCCAGCTCGTTCAAGCGGAGTGCCTTTGAACGAAAGCTTAAGTGCGCTGTTCCACTCGTTCATAACCTGCTGAGTGGCCTCCACCAATAGTTGTCTGCGTTCAGGCGACGTTAATTCTGAGTTATTTATGCCACCAAGATAGTACCGCAGAACTTTTCCATTGCGGAAATCATGAATGATCGGCATGTATTTCTCGCTGCCGTCACGGTTCGCAAGCGCGCCATTGCCGGTTACTTTATCGGCCAATGTAAACACACCGAAATTAAACGCAGCTTGCGCCATACTTGAAATATTCTTCGAAAACTGAATGTCAGCATTGGCATCTTTGTGTTTCAGGAACGAGATACGCTCAGAAATATTAAAATTAAACTGATATGAGCCGGCCCAGTAAGCTGAGTTAACATCTTTAGTTGCAAGACAGGCAGTCGTTGGTTTAACCGTGTACGAGCCACTAAGTGAATAGTTCAATACCCCATCGGTCGCAAGGCGCATATCGGTATCGGTTACGCTGAGGGCCGAATTTGCCATAAAACAGCCGCCGCCAGAATAAAATGCCAGCGGTGAGTTGGCATCCGGCACGGTGTTGTTTGTCCAATCGATCATTGCATATTCGGCAGTTTCCTTAGTTGCTTTCACCGGCATAGGAACCGTCAGGCTATTGCCGTGCTCATCAGACTTCGCCATTTTAAAATAGCTGACCGGGAAAGACATCATTTCCTCGCGGTCTTTAGGGCCCTGACCGGTATAAGCAATCAAAGATTTCTGATTTCGTACAACGATACGTTTGTCTTCCAGTTCAAATCGGATTATCGACATGTCTCCTGAAGTACCCGTGCGGCCAAGAAACATATTCGATGCAGACTCAAATGTACGGCGATAGAAAAACTCACCGCTCAGGTCAGCTATTTTAACAGTGCTGTTTGGATCTAGTATGCCTGAGGTTGAAATCTCGAGTTGGCGGGCCGCTACATTTTCCTTAATTTCGACGAGCCCCACAGACTTCACTTTCTGAACGTCTTCCAGTTGAATTCGCGGACTTGTGCTACCGATTTCATTTTCTTCAGCCAATTTTGCATTTTTGTATTTAACAGGAATCAAGGCCGAGAGAACCAGCACACAGTTTTTATCATTGCTTTTGATAAAGGCGGCAACATTTTCATCCTGACAAGAAAGAATTTGTTGATTACCGGCTTTATTGTTTAAAAGTCGTCTTTGGTTATCGGTAAGTTTACCGGCATCGGTTATTTCATAAACATACATCGAGTCTGCACCCAAGCGGGTATAAACCCGGGTTTCATTTGCCATAAATTTCATAGCCACTGAAAGCCGGCTCTGTAACTCACCTGCCGACATCACCTGATTGTCGATTTTGCTTTCTGAATAGACCTGTTTAAGATCTTTTACCTGATCGACGCTCATGCCAACAACCATACGGCTGTCGGTCTGGGCCTGAAGCTGAACATGAGTAGCCGATTTCCAGTCCGTACGTTTAACTTCGAGTTTTGAAGTTTCTTCTTTCAATTCGTTCTTTGTCCGTACGATGATTCCATAGCTCTGAATTTTATATTTAAAAAGCGGAATTAAAAGCGTACCCTGCTTCTGGCCTGATTTAATTTCATTTTTTTCGATAACGGCTGCGCGTTGCTCATCTGTGAACCCTTTAACTAGCCCCACGGTAGCTTCTTTGTTTTTTGAAACTAAACGCACTTCTTTAACTGTTAGTGCAATTGATTTTTCAAGAATCGATAGTTCGTTAACATTTTTTGTTATTTTATAGGCAGAGACATAATCCTTATCTACAGAAAATGTAATTTTGAACCCTTTGTTTTTAAGATTGCTAAGCGGCAAGTTGTCGAACATGAATTTCATTTTGTTCGGCACAGTTACCTCGTGCGCGAACAGACGGGCATTGTCGTCCGTTTCGAAGGCCTGCAGTGAAGTTGAATCGCCCTGAGCAGATGACGCCGCTGAAGTCAGTATGGCTTCATACGCCGAGTTTTCGGAAATTTCACCGAATTCTGAAATTGCAAATACGCTCGCCTGTTGCTCTTCCGGCAATTGGGCTTTTCGTGATTTTGTACAGGCTCCGGTGGCGGCAAAAACCAACAAGAGGAGAATTGCCTTTACCTGCGCGCGCATCAGAATTTTCTTCTTCATACTTTCTCCTTCAACCAACTAGTAAGACATTCCTAATGTGGCGTACACAATTGAGGTATTTTCATTATATAAATCAACATTTGAATCTGCACCGTTCGCTTTTAGCGTCGCACCTGAATTTGTGTGACCGACTGACGCTGAAAAACTTGGGTTAATCGAATAACCAATTTTTTCACTCATTTCAAAAGTGCTCTTGACACTATTCTTATAGGTCCAGCGTGTGCGATTCACAAAATCCGCACTTAAGCTCCAGTCGTTATATGAGTAACTGATTCCCACATTTTGATTCGAAGAATACTGATTAAGGACATTGCCATTTATATCCTCTTCATAACTGTGAAAATTTCTTCCAAGCGAAATTCCTGAAATAAATCCAAAACCGTTGCCGTCGGCCGGCATTAACGAAAATGCAATTTTTCCGCTAAGGGCGGTCTGAAGCTGATCTTTTTTTACGGAATACTGCGACATCGGAAGCACGGCTGTAACTGAATATTTGAGCTTGGCATTACGCTCAAGCCACGTAAAAGTTTTAGGATTAAACGTAAAAATTAAAGGAGTATCTGACCAATCACTGCCGATCGAATCATACTGATCGCGCAAATTCTGTGAGTAAGCCAGCGAAGTTGCAAAGCTACCGAAAGAAGTTTTCATAGACGGGTTAAATATATAATCAAGAGTGTCACTGCGCGAGCCATCCTGAAAATCAACCAAGCTTGTGCTTCTTGTGAGAGAAAGGCCGAAACTAAAAGCTGCGGACAGCGGCGGTATCACTTGAACGGGAAATGCAGTCGTTGAAGTGGCAGTCTGAGTATTTGCACTAGTCATTGCTGAAGCCATGTTGATACTGGCTAACATTACGACAGTCGGTGCTAATAGTGTCACAAAAACGGTCAGTTTCATTTAAATCACTTTCTGCAAAGACTTGGTTAGGCTTTTCAGTTCCGTAAGTGATATAGCGAAGATCGTACCAAGCTGTTTTTACAGGGTTTGAACTGCCTGAAATTCTGTGGCAGTCTCATATTTATGAAACCTTTAAACGCCACCATCTATTGTGACGGAGCCTGCTCCGGTAATCCCGGCCCGGGCGGTTGGGGAAGTATCGTTATAGTGGGCGAACAAGTCGCTGAACTGGGCGGCGGCGCTGACGCCACCACTAATAACCGCATGGAAATGACCGGCGTACTCGAAGCACTGCGCTTTTGCCTTAAACACTACGAAAAAGGCGAGCTCTCCATCATTCATATTTTTACCGATTCAGTTTATGTTATCCGCGGCATTACCCAATGGGTCTTTGGGTGGAAAAAGCGCGGCTGGAAAAATGCCGCCGGCGAGGAAGTTGCAAATCAGGATATCTGGATCGAACTCGATAAAGTTGTGGCCGCCGTCAAATTCAAACTTCACTGTGAACTCAAATGGAATTTCGTCAAAGGCCACTCCGGCGTACCGGGTAATGAACGTTGCGATGTTATCGCCGTGGCTTTTTCAAAACGCCAGTGGGTGACACTCTTCATTGGAATTTCAGCCGGCTACGAATTTGATGTGAACGTGCTTCCTGAAATCAGGCCTTTGCCTGAAATGAAAAGCAAAACCGATGGTGGAGTAAAGCCCGTGGCGTGGTACCTAAGTTACGTCAATGGTGTGTTAGCCAAACATTCAACGTGGAGTGAGTGTGAGGCGGTAGTTAAAGGCCGCCCCGCAAAATTTAAAAAGGTTACCAGCCTCGAAGAAGAAACTCAGATTAAAAAATCCTGGGGCCTGAGCTAACGTCCCATTTTGATATCACTGTTAACTTTTTTCTAACACCTGTCGCAAATTCAGGAAAAAACCCCGCCAGTTTGATTAAGACGCCGAGGTATTGTCTGCTGAATCAAAACGTGAATTTAAGAGTAGTCCTCTTTGCACAAATAGTATTCATGATTTTTTTAATTGGCAAAAGTGGGAATAATTCAAGAGTTGTGTAGTTTCACGCTGTATGCGAAACCCCAGCTTTTTTATTTCTACAGGTTTTCTCTTGCTCGTGCCTAAAACGTGCCTGAAAAATTCAGAAAATTCGTTAAGTACGATGTTTTAGGTAGACGAATGCAGAAAAAAATAACTGATTCAGAGAATGTGACCAATTCGTTTACAAGGCGTTAAGTTTACAATGATTCCAATATTTTTGCCGAGTTTGATGAGTTTAGTAACATGCTGGCAAACTACACGCATTCGCCGCTAAGTCCTGATGATGTGCTTGCTGTACAAATTTCATCAACCGGAGTCAGCGCGGGTTTGGCGCAATCCAGTGGAAAATTCTATTATCTAAAAGATTTATTGGGAAGTGTGACCGACATTGCAGACATCAATGGTTGTCCGCAGTAATTCCAAAACAGTTCGGAATGCGGACTATAACGTAGCTGATTCAAAACTAAACACGAGACACCGGGTCATTTTCTTTGCAGTCGCCAGAGACGGAGGCACAAGAAATGACAAATGCGAGCTCTAGCAACAGGACTAAGTACTTGACAGAGTACGCCAATAAGGAGTACTCTGTTTCAAGTGAAAAAGTTTTATTTAATAATGTTGAAAAACAATTGAAAAAACTGCCGCAGTTTATCATAAAAAAGCTCTTGGCGTGGGCCAGGTCTGTAGAGTTAAAAGGGTTGCTAAACGTTAGAAAAATTGCAGGCTATCATGATGAACCATTAAAGGGTTCTCGATTGGGGCAAAGATCCATAAGATTAAGCAAGGCCTATCGGGCCTTTTACACCGAGCAAATTAAGGGCGAAATTAAATTTATAGTTATCGAAGAGGTCAATAAACATGAGTACTAAAAACATAACCACTCAAGATATTGAAAAAGTATATGGTCCATTAAATTTTGGTGATTTAGTCAAAGCACACCGGCTGGGCGAAGAATTGACTCAAGTCGAAATGTCGAAGTATTTAAAACTTTCAAAACAGGCGCTGAACGACATTGAAAACGGGCGTAAAATTCCTTCTATTAAACGAGCACTGGGCCTTGCTAAGAAAATCGGTTTGTTACCTGAGTTGGCAATTGAGTTGGTGTTGCAAGATCAGCTTAATCGAGAAAATCTTAAAATGATTATTAAGGTGACATCAAATAATAAACTTAAGAGAGCGGCATAAAAGAAACAGTTTTCTTTGATTCTGATTCAAACAACGAAGATGGGATTAATTACCCCATCCAATCCTGACCGACAGAACTATTCAGTTTGGAATCTGTTTTGCACAAGCTGATTCCCATGAATTCAAAAATCGAAGCAATAAAGTACATTTCTAAAACGACCTTTTCAGAATGGCGAAACGACAAAGTTCCTAAACTCGCAGCCAGTCTTGCCTATTACACCGTATTTTCAATTCCGCCGTTACTGCTGATTGCAATGGGAATTGCCGGCATTTTTTTTGGCGAGGAAGCGGCGCGGGGGCAAGTGTTTTCGCAGTTAACAGGACTGGTTGGAAGTGGTGCCGCCGAAACTGTTCAGGAAATAATTAAGAATTTCCAGCAACGACAAAATGGCGGAATTGCCGTCTTCGTCGGTTTTTTAGCGCTTTTGCTTGGCGCCACCGGTGTTTTTGGAGAACTGCAGGATTCGCTCAATCAAATTTGGAAGGTAACACCGAAAAAATCCAAGGGCATTCTCGGTTTTCTGCGAAAGCGGTGGCTTTCGTTCGGAATGATATTGGTCTTTGGATTTTTGCTGCTTGTTTCGCTTGTGATGACAAGTTTGTTGGCTGCAGGTTTAAAGTACGCGGGGGATTCAGTACCGCTTGTCGAAGCGGTGTGGCAGGCTATTTCGCAACTGATCAACTTTGCACTCGTGACTTTTCTTTTTGCAGCCATGTTTCGATTTCTGCCCGATGCTAAAACGGCGTGGAAAGATGTATGGGTTGGTGCAGCGATAACGGCCATTCTTTTCACGATCGGGAAATTTTTCATCAGTCTTTATCTGGGGAAAAGTGCGATGGTATCTGCGTTTGGTGCAGCGGGTTCTCTGATTTTGCTTTTTTTGTGGGTGTATTATTTTGCGCAGATTTTTTTTCTAGGGGCCGAATTTACGCACGCGTATGCCATGACTCATAGTGAGAGCGCTAGGGTCTTACCTGATAACCCGAGAATGATTTTCCACCGGCCCCGCGCCACTGAGAAAATAATGGCTTTAGGTACAATGACATTATTCGCTTTGTTTATTCTGTTGCGCGCAAGGCAAAAAAAATAAGGCCCCCTTTTGACGGAGGGCCTTATAAACCACGGGATCGTTAACTACAGACCTTATTTGATCTGTATATTCTTAGCTAATTTTTTTTCAGGCATCGGAATATTTACGTTCAATATTCCATCTTCGAATACGGCCTCTATTTTATCCTCATTCACGCCTTCAGGAATTGCGTAGAGACCTTCGAACTTACCTATATTGAACCCTTTGGTCTTCTCTCCGGTTAATCGAAGATAGCCTTCGGACGTATCAATTTTTACATTTTCTTTTGTAACCCCCGCCAATTCGACGGTAAGCTGCCAAGCGG
>JANPPN010000077.1:0-27033 GCA_031428535.1 Bdellovibrio sp.
GCGTTAACAAAAAATGGGTTTTCATTCCTTTATGTGACTGGTAATTTACAAGCTATACAACTTCGGAGGAATCCTTGATCGACTACAAAAAAAGTGGTGTCGACATTCAGGCTGGTGATGATTTAGTATCGTGGCTTCAAAACCCTCCAGATTCTGCAGACTCCGATTCAAACAAAAATTTCGCAAATTCCGATGTTCCCGATTACCGAAAGCGTGTGATCTCCGGCATCGGCGGCTTTGCCGCTCTGTTTGACGGAAAGTTTCAGGACATGAAACATCCAGTACTGGTCTCTTGTACCGATGGGGTCGGAACCAAAGTGAAACTCGCGAGTTATTTCAATGACTACTCCACTGTCGGGCAAGATCTCGTTGCGATGTGCGCCAACGATCTGATCTGTACGGGCGGAACGCCACTGTTTTTTCTTGATTACTATGCCACCGGAAAACTTGAAATCAGCAGCGCGCAAAATTTTCTGATGGGTGTAAAGCGTGCATGTGCAAACTCTCATCTGGTGCTGATTGGTGGCGAAACCGCTGAGATGCCCGGCGTTTATCAGGCAGGGGATTTTGACTGCGCGGGTTTTTCTGTCGGTGTAGTCGATAAAGAAAAAATGTGGGGTCCGCAACTGGTTGAAGCCGGTGATATCGTGCTTGGTCTGGAAAGTTCGGGATTTCACAGTAACGGTTATTCACTTATCAGAAAAGTTTTTGAAAACGAATACGATAAATATAAAAAGTGGTTGCTCGAACCGACCAGGCTTTATGTTGAGGCCGCGATAATTCTGAAAAAAGAATTTGAAATCCATGCGATGGCCCATATTACCGGCGGCGGTATTGATAATTTACCAAGGGTTTTGCCGGACCATCTTAAGGCCAGCATCACTAAATGGGAACTTCCCGACTGTTTCATTGAGGTCATGAAACGCGCAGAGCTTTCAGATCAGAATATGCGCGAAACTTTCAATTGCGGAATGGGTTTGATGGTCATTATCAAAGCCGGTCAGGGTGAGGCGGCCGTGAAGCGGCTTGCTGTGATTGGTTACAAAGCGCAAATTCTCGGAGTCATAAAAGAAAAAATGAAGGACGAGAATCATGTTGAGTGGGTTTAGAAGGCCCCGGCGGATAGCCATTTTTATTTCCGGCAGTGGCTCGACTTTACAAGCGCTCCTCGAAATGCACCATCAGCTCGAAGTTGCAATTGTTGTTACCAATAAGCGAACCGCCGCCGGAATATTAAAAGCGCGGCGTTTCGGCAAGAAAATTGTCTATCTCGATAAATTGATGAGTCTCGATAGCCTTCATGAAATTCTTAAGGAACACCAGATTGAGCTATTGGTTTTGGCGGGTTTCATGAAACTTCTGCCGGCCGGATTTGTTGATCTCTGGAAAAACCGGATTCTGAATATTCATCCGAGTCTGCTACCGAAGTACCCGGGCCTCAGGTCCGCCGAAAGGTGCTACAACGACAATGCCGAAATGGGCGCAACTATTCACAGAGTTATCGCCGAAATGGATGCGGGCCCAATAATACTGCGCCAAAAAGCCCTGACGAATCCTCAGAGCCTGACGCTAGCTGAAGCCGATTTGTTTTTGCGACGGACTGAGCAAACATTGCTGAGGGAACTCGTGTTCAGGTACTGTGCATGAAACTGGCTTATCTGGGGTATGACCGAACTTCGCTTAAGACCAACACGGTGCTGGAACAGCATTTTGATTTCATAGACCATTATCTCGTCAATGACAGTCTTGAGGCTAATAATCTTAATTTTTTCAGTCTGCCGATTATGGCAAACAACGTCTGTATTCCGATCGATGAATCACTTTATACGGTCCAGCACAAATCTGTACTGTATAAAATCAAGAATGAATTCACGATGCTGAAGAAAAACCTATTTGCCGATTATCGGCTGACCGGCGATGAAATTACCGGCACACGAAAATCGACCAAGCAACAATTCAGCTTCGATGAAATTGAATCGCTCTACTTTATCAAGAAAAAAAATAAATATTTGCTGCTAAGGAAAGACAAAGAGCCGATTGAATACGATTACCTGATCGTGCAGGGGCATCAACTGGTGACAGAAAAGCTGCAGCTTCTTCGACAGAATATCATGAGTCAACCGCAAATGCAGTCTTATCTGATTCTGAATCTGGAATTCACCGCAAAATACCGGCTGCAGGACCAACATCTACGCCACGATTTTATTTATGTCGACAACACCAATTACAATACGGTTTTTGATAATTGGTATATCTGCAGTTATTCAGGCAACAGACTGCTAGTCAGTCTGTTGGTGCCATCGGCAAATTACCGTACGGAAGAGTTGATGGAATTTCTTGCCGCAAGAGCCCGCAGTGCACTGTGTGAATCGCTGAAGGCATTTGAACTTGGTCCGCTTCAGAACCGGTGGCTATCGTGCGCTGACGGTTTCGTAACTCATAAGCTGAAGCTGAATAATCTGTCCTTTGCTTGCGTATTTCCGTCTTTTGACTACTGGACCCAGAATAAGATTAATAATTATATTAAAAATATTTTTGTAATGAAGAACAGAAAGAACCGGGCGCTAAACACCGAAAAGGATCTGCAATGATTGCACGTTATTCCACTGAACTGATGAATGAACAGTTTGCGCTCGCGAGCCGTTTTGAGTACATGAAAAAAGTTGAGATTGAGTGCGCTCTTGTTCAGGCCGAGATGGGCCTGATTCCGCGAAAGGCGGCCTTGGATATCAAAAAAAAAAGTAAGTTTCAGATTGAGCGGATTCTTGAAATTGAAGCCACCACAAAGCACGATGTTATCGCTTTTGTTTCAAACCTGGCCGAAAATGTCGGCGAGAGCGGGCGCTATATTCACTTCGGGCTTACAAGCTCGGATGTGCTCGACACCGCTTTCAGTCTTCAGCTCTGCGATGCGCTCGATATTATTATCGCTGAAGCCGGGTTGCTGAAAAAAGAAATTAATAAGCTCGCAGGTCTTCATAAAAAAACAATCTGTGCAGGACGCACCCATGGTATCTTTGCCGAGATCACGACCTTTGGCTTTAAACTAGCCGGGTTTTCCGCGGAACTCGAACGTAACATAATTCGGCTAAAACAGGCGCGCGAAACAATCCGGATCTGCAAACTGAGCGGTGCCGTCGGCACATCGTCGGCATTGCCGCTCGAATTTGAAAAGCTGGTTTCAGACCGGCTGGGGCTGGTTGTTGAAACATTCGCAACACAGGTCATTCCGCGTGACCGGCACGCCGAAGTTCTGAACTCATTGGCCTTGCTAGCCTCGGGTTTCGAGCGGTTGGCGGTTGAGTTTAGGCACCTGCAGCGCAGCGAGGTTTCCGAAGTCTGTGAAGGCTTTACCAAAGGGCAAAAAGGTTCTTCGGCTATGCCTCATAAAAAAAATCCGATCAGTGCCGAAAATCTTACCGGCCTTGCGCGCCTGATGCGAAGTTACGCGCAAGCGGGGCTTGAGAACATTCCATTATGGCACGAACGCGACATCAGTCATTCTTCGGTTGAACGAGTGGTGTTTCCTGATGCATTTCAGCTGGCCCATTACATGACGTTGCGATTAAAAAACCTTGTCGCCGGACTTTATGTTGATAAAGAGGTAATGTTTGCGAATACCCAGAAGCTGGGGGGCGTGTTGTATTCGTCGCACTTGCTGCTTCATCTTGTTGATAAAAAGAATATGACCCGTGAAGAGGCGTATTCGCTGGTGCAGCGACTGGCTCACAATTTGAAGCCGGGTGAGCATTTAAAGGATAAAATAATGAAAGATAAAAAGGCCGCAAAGTTATTTACAAAAAATGAACTGAGCGAAATATTTTCAGGCCGGAAGCATCTGGCAATGGTCGAAAAACGTATGAAAGTCTATTTTAAGTCATAAAGGATGTCGAATGAAACCGCAGGAACTGTTGTACGAAGGCAAAGCCAAGAAAATTTTTAAAACCGATCAGCCGGAAATCCTGCTGATGGAATACAAAGATAGCCTGACGGCATTTAATGCCCTCAAAAAAGGTGAATTTGCCGGCAAAGGCGCATTGAACTGTAAAATTTCAACGCTGATTTTCAAATTACTCAGCCAACATAATATCAAGCATCACTGGATTGAAACCCGCGATGACAAATTTATGGTTGTACACCGGACCAAGATTATTCCACTGGAGGTTGTGGTTCGGAATTTTGTGGCCGGTTCGCTTGCAAAAAAACTTGAAATGGCCGAGGGCACAGTGCTGAAACAACCTATCGTTGAATTCTACTATAAAAACGATGCTCTTAACGATCCGTTTGTAAACGACGAGCAGATCATAGCGCTGGGTTGGGCCGGAGCTGCTGAAATTAAGACTTTGAAAACCCAAGCACTGTTAATCAATGATGTGCTCTTTAAAGTTTTTAAAAATGTGGGACTTAAGCTTATCGACTTTAAAACAGAATTCGGTTTTGATTCAACTGCGCAGGTGATTTTATCAGATGAAATAAGTCCTGATTGTATGCGACTCTGGGACTCTGAAACCGATAAGAAGCTGGATAAAGACCGGTTCCGTCGCGATCTCGGTTCAGTCGAAGAAGCTTACCAGGAAGTTTATCAGCGATTATTAAAAGGAGTTCAGTTATGAAATTAGGTGTAAAGATCATGCCGAGAGAAGTAATTTTAGATACTCAAGGGCGGGCGGTTGAGGCTTCGCTTAAATCAAATGGCTTTCAGGAACTGACCGACTGCCGGATCGGAAAATTTGTGGAGCTAACTTTTAATTACACTGATTCTGCAAAGGCCCGGGCTGATGTTGAAAGAATGCTGAAAGACGGCGGCCTGTATAATCCGTTAATCGAAAAATTTGAAATTTTAATGTAAGGAAACGTATATAATGAAAACGTCTAAAATCGGTGTTGTCAGATTTCTTGGAACCAATTGCGACGAAGATGTCAAAAAATGGGTTGTTTCGAAATCTTTTGAGGCGGAATACCTTTGGTTCGAAGATCAATTTAATGTAAACGACTTTGATAAAATTATCATTCCCGGCGGATTCAGCCACGGCGATTACCTGCGTTGCGGAGCCTTGGCGGCGCAGACGCCGATTATGAAATCAATTCGGGAATTTGCAAAAAAAGAAAAACCGATTCTCGGAATTTGTAACGGTTTTCAGATACTCTGCGAATCCGGATTGTTGCCGGGAGCCTTACTGCGAAATGATTCTCTGAAATTCAAAGATGAATGGACCGACTTGAAGATAAACCAGCCCCAAACCGCTTTTTCGGTTGGCGCTCAGATGGAGCAGCTAATCCGGCTTCCGATCGCACACGGTGAAGGTAAATTTTATGCTGAAACCGAAACTCTGAAAAAGTTGCAGGGCAATGGCCAAATCTGGCTGACGTACCAGAATAATCCGAATGGTTCTGTACTTGATATCGCAGGAATTACCAATGAAAGCAAAAATGTTTGTGGTCTGATGCCGCACCCTGAGCGGGCGTTAAATAGTTGGATGGGTTCAACCGATGGGATGTATTTTTTATGATCGAACAAAGTTTACAGGATAAATTGAAGCTCTATCGCATGAGTGAAGAGGAATATGCGCTTATGAAAAGCCTTTTGGGGCGCGAACCTATTGCGATTGAGTGGCCCTTGTTTTCGGCGCTCTGGAGTGAGCATTGCAGTTATAAATCTTCGAAAATTCATTTGCGGAAATTTTCTTATCGTAATCAGAACACGCCTGAAATGGATGGCGAAAATGCCGGTGTTGTTGACCTTGGCTGCGGAGAAAGAATTGCATTCAAAATGGAAAGCCACAATCATCCAAGTTTTATCGAGCCCGTTCAGGGATCAGCCACCGGCGTGGGCGGGATTCTTCGGGATATTTTTACCATGGGTGCGCGTCCGATTATGTCAGCTAACTATCTTTGTTTCGGCGAAGTCGCAGCTCCACGCATGACTTACTTAATGAATGGCGTAGCGAAGGGCCTTTCTTCCTACGGAAATTGCGTCGGTGTTCCGACAGTAACCGGCCAGACCAATATCAACAGCCGGTACAATAAGAACATTCTGGTGAATGCGTTGAATGTAGGTTATTTCGGACCAGATCAGAAAATGGCACTTTCGAAAGCCAAAGGCGTAAAAAATCTTGTGGTTTACGTGGGCGCGAAAACCGGGCGAGATGGTGTGCATGGGGCCTCGATGGCTTCAGAGTCGTTCGATGAAAATTCAGAATCAAAACGACCGAATGTTCAGATCGGAGATCCGTTTTTTGAAAAATTATTAATTGAAGCCTGTCTTGAAGTGCTGCGCAAAGATTTTGTTGTGGCCATGCAGGATATGGGTGCTGCCGGGCTTACGAGCTCAAGTTTTGAAATGGCCTCAAAGGGCCAGGTCGGGCTGGTTATTGACCTTAAAAAAGTTCCGCTGCGCGATTCGACCATGACGGCAGAAGACATTTTATTGTCTGAAAGTCAGGAACGAATGCTCCTGATCTGCGAACCAAAAAATCTGGAGAAGCTCCAGAATGAATTTAAAAAATGGGGTCTGGATGCTGTTGTACTTGGTGAAGTTCAGGCTGCCCGCAAAGTAAAATTGCTCTGGGGTGTAGAAACGTTAACCGAAATAGATCCGGATCTTATTGTTGAAAAAGCGCCGCAGTACAAAAGGCTCTACAGCAAATGGAATTATCCAAATAAAGTTCAGGAACTGGCATCTTCAAAAACCAATTTTAAACGACTGATTACGGCAAAGATGAAAGAGTTTAAACTGAATCAACATGCTTGGATTCATAATCAGTTCGATCAGCGGGTGGGTGCCCGAACTGCAATGGCCTGCGAAAGTTCAGTGGCCTTTGCAAGACTTGATTATTCGGGCCGGGGGCTGGGGCTTGCAGTCGGGTGCAGGCCTGAAATCATGCTGATGGATGCCGAAATCGGTGCGCTTGATGCTGTTTACTATCCGGCATTTCAGCTGGCAATTAAAGGTGCAGAAACTCTGGCTGTAACCGACTGTCTGAATTTCGGCAATCCACGAAAACCTGAGATCATGTCTGAATTTGTTGCCAGTGTCGAGGCCATAGCATTGGCCGGTAAAAATCTTGATGCGCCTGTGATCAGCGGTAACGTCAGTTTTTACAATGAAACTCTGGGTGAAAATATTATTTCGACGCCTGCAACCGGCGTGGTCGGAATACGGGCAAGTGTAGAAGATATTCTTCCAGATTCGTTTTCAGCGCCGCTTGAATCTATTATTTCCGTAAAGATGAACTGGGTTGAGGCGCACATTTATACTGACCAACTCGATAACAAAATTGCAAAGTTTAAACTCGATGCGGCTCAGGACGTGCCGCAATTCATTAAGAAATGTACAAAGTTACAGAGATTTTTGAAAGAAAAGAATCAAACGGTATCTGCAATAAAGGCCGTGGGATTAGGCGGAGTCGGCATTGCGTGTTTAAAAATGTCGCGAGGTATAGTCGGGTTTGATCTGAGTTTTGACTCACCTGATGAAAGTGAACTTTTCAAAGATACTTTTTACGAGTTTCTTCTCACAACAGATGAGGATTCTGCGAGTATGTTGGCAACGCTTAAGGAATTCTTTGCTGATTTCCGGCTCGAAATTAAAAAAGTCGGGGAGACGCGCACAAACGAAATTAAATTCAGTAATCAGTCAACTCTCGATCCTGCTCAGTTCAGAAATGATTTCGGTCGGAATTTAGAGCAGCAACAGAAAATGGTAAATATATGAAGTCGTCTTGGAAGGATGAGTGCGGAGTTTTTGGAATATGGAACCATCCTGAGTCGGCCCGCTTAACCTATCTTGGTCTGTATGCCATGCAACATCGCGGGCAGGAAGCTGCCGGTATCGTTACTTTAGAAACCGGCAGTAATCAGATACCGGTTCACAAAATGCATAAGGCACTCGGACTGGTCGCTGATGTTTTTAATGAAACAATTCTTGGTAAACTGACGGGGAACGCGGCCATTGGCCATGTTCGTTACTCGACAACCGGTGAAAACCTGGTTGCGAATGCTCAGCCGCTGGGGTCTATTTTATTGAGTGGTCCGGTCGCAGTTGCGCACAACGGGAACATCGTAAACGCGTCGATGTTGCGCGAAGCACTGCAGCGAGACGGAGCAATTTTTCAGGCCACGAATGACACTGAGATTCTACTGCATCTTTTAGCTAAAAACCCTTCAAATCATTTGGTTTCGGCACTTACCGAGAGCTTAAAAAATCTTTCAGGCGCCTATAGTTTTACCATTCTTGCGCATGACCGGTTGCTCGCTGTGCGGGATCCATTCGGCTTCAGACCCTTAGTGCTAGGGCAGATAGTGTCGCCGATGAGCGTCAGCTATGTTGTGGCCAGTGAAACCTGCGCGCTTGACCTGATTGGTGCGCAGCTCATCCGCGAAATTGAGCCCGGCGAAATCCTTGAAATCACCTCGGAAGGAATTAAGTCGCATCGGTTTACTGCAGAAAGCACCGGCGAACGCAAAACCGCTCAGTGTATTTTTGAACATGTTTATTTTGCGCGGCCCGACTCGGTCGTATTCGGGAAATCGGTCTATAATTCCCGTAAACGCTTCGGTGAACAGCTGGCAATTGAATCCGGTATTGAAGCCGATGTCGTTATTCCGGTGCCCGACAGCGGCGTGCCTTCGGCGATCGGCTATTCGCAAAAAAGCGGAATTCCATTTGAGTTCGGAATAATCCGGAATCATTATATCGGCCGGACTTTCATTCAGCCGGCTCAGAGCATCCGCGATATCGGAGTAAAGATTAAACTGAATCCACAACCGGAAATTCTGAAAGGTAAACGGGTGATCGTTATTGATGACTCGTTGGTTAGGGGGACAACCAGCCAGAAGATCATCAGTCTGATCCGACAGGCCGGGGCTAAAGAAGTGCATCTCAGAATTGCTTCGCCGCCCACGACCGGGCCATGCTTCTACGGCGTGGATACTCCGCAAAAAAGTGAACTCATTGCTTCCCGTAATAATCTGGAAGATATCCGCAAATTTATCGGTGCGGATTCACTGGCATACCTTTCAGAAAATGGCATGTGGGCCGCCATGAACAGTGGTCCTGAAAGCTTTTGTGCGGCTTGTTTTAATGGCGATTATCCGACAAGCTTAAAGGATGCCGAAAACAAAAAAAGTATCGAAAAAAAAGAAAAAACAAATCTTAAGGAAGCCTTCTGATAAACGGAAATTAGATTGCCTGCGGGCCGGTGATTTGATTGAAATCATCGCCCCCGGGTCTCACACGTTGCCAGAGAATCTCGAAAAAGGCGTCAAGGTGCTGCGAAGCTGGGGTTATCGCGTAAGCTTTGATGAAAATCTTCTAAGACCTGAACTCTTTTTGTCAGACACGGATGAAAACCGGTTTAAAAGTTTTTCGAAAGCGATGAATAATCCTGAATCGAAAGCGGTATGGTGCCTGCGCGGCGGATACGGTTCAATCCGGTTACTTCCGATGATCGAGAAAATGCAGGTTCCAAAAATAAAAAAACTTCTAATCGGCTTAAGTGATATTTGCTCGCTGCACGTTCTTCTGAATCAAAAATGGAATTTTCCAACTTTGCACGGGCCGTTGCTTGATCGACTGGCGTTGAATATTCTGAGTCCAGAAAATATCTATGAAGTGCGGCAGGTGCTGGAAAACCCAAACTACGTGACAGCTTTTGAGAATCTGGTGCCGATTAATAAAGCGGCCAAAAAAACTAAAACAGTTAAGGCCCGGATTGTCGGCGGTAACCTGATGGTCGTGACATCAACACTCGGAACTTCGACGCAACTGAAAACTGCAGATCGGATTTTGTTTCTGGAAGAGCTTGCTGAAAGGTCTTACCGGATTGACCGCTGCCTGCAACAGATGATGCAGGCCGGGCTTTTTAAAAAAGTAAAGGCAGTTGTTTTCGGGGATTTTACAAATTGCGATGAGCCTAATAAAGACAATCATGTTGCGCAGGTGCTGGAAAGTTTTTTCAGAACTCTGAATATCCCGGCATTTAAGGGAGTACAGTCCGGTCATGATAAAATCCAAAGACCGGTGTTTTTTAATACTGAAGCGCATCTTACTTGTGGCGAAGATGCGCGAATGTTAGTGTATTCTGCGTTTAAAGAGCATCGGGTAATATGAAATACACTAGCCAGGAAAACAAATTAATCGAAAAAATTAAACAGGCAATTCCTGATGTCACCCCCGGGGTAACGGCACGGGCTTATCATGTGGGTCGTCTGGTATGTGATATCAGTGTCGGGCACACGTATCCTTATTACGATTTAGCGTCATTAACAAAAATTATATTTACCCAACAAGCCATGATGGAGGCATTCGATCAGAAAATCTGGAACCTTGATACCAAGGTGAAAGATGTTTTGCCGGATTTTAAACATGAAACCCTGATCAGGGAACTTTTAACCCACACTTCGGGTCTTGAATGGTGGAAACCGTTCTTTAATGAAATTGAACTCAACTTAACCTGGCAGAAAAAACGTTCGTGGATTTATAAGCAAGTCAATGACTCCCAGATTAATAAAACCGGCACTTCGGTTTATTCAGACCTCGGTTTTATTACGCTCGGATTCATTCTTGAAAAATTCTATGAAAAAAATATTTTAGAAATCTGGCTGACGCTGAAAGAAAAATATTATGCGGCGTCCACCCTTGATTTTCATGTTGAAAATAAAACGACTTTACCAAAAGAGCAGTTTGCTCCAACCGAAGACTGCAAATGGCGCAAGCGAATCATGCGCGCCGAAGTTCACGATGAAAACACGTGGAGTTTCGGTGGGATTTCAACTCACGCGGGGCTCTTCGGCAGCATTGAGGATATTTCTTCGTATGGTTTAAATTTGCGTTCGCAATTGCAGGGGATTGCCAGATATTCAGTTCGGCAAAAAACGGCGCAATTATTTGCAGGTCGGGCAATACCGCCCGATGTCGGAGACTGGGCTCTTGGCTATATGATGCCGTCGGCGGGCGTTTCGAGTTGCGGTCCGCACTTTTCGGTTTTATCGATCGGACACACCGGTTTTACGGGAACTTCAATCTGGTATGATCCACGCAATGATTTACTGGTTCTGATTTTAAGTAATCGCGTTCATTACGGGCGCGAGAACCGCGCCTTCGTAAATCTTCGGCCGCAAATACACAGCTGGATCTACGAATCCCTGAAAAGGACAATCTAATGCCGTCACAATCGATAAATCAACTCAAACCCGGTAGTCGGATACACTTAATGGGAATTTGCGGCACGGCAATGGCCTCGCTCGCAGGCTTACTGAAAGATCGCGGTTTTGTTGTTACCGGAAGTGATTTGAATCCGTATCCGCCGATGTCGACGCAGATTGAAAGCCTCGGTATTCAAATTTTGCGTCCCTACAAAAAAGAAAATCTCTCACCAAAACCTGATTTCGTTGTTGTCGGAAATGTAATTCCGGCCAGTAATGAGGAAGCGCAGGAGATGGTCCGGCTTAATTTGCCTTTTTGTTCGCTTCCGCAGGCTATGGGTGAAGTGATTATCGGTGAACGCGAATCTTATGTTATTGCCGGCACTCACGGCAAAACAACAACAACCTCATTGATGGCCTGGGTAGCTGAAAACTGTGGTTTACGGCCGGGGTTTCTGATCGGCGGCATTCCTAAGAATTTTTCGCAGAGTTTCAAAAATCCCCTTGGCAACACTTTCGTGATCGAAGGCGACGAGTACGACACGGCCTATTTTGATAAAGTTCCGAAATTTATTTATTATCGTCCAAAACATGTGATTCTCACTTCGGTTGAATTTGATCACGCGGATATTTATAAAGACTTTGCGGCGGTCAAAGCGGCATTTGTTCGATTAATGAAATTGATACCATTCAATGGTTCGCTCGTCTACTGGGGCGACGATGGCAATGTTAGAGAAATCTCAGTAGCCTGCGAGATCCAGAAAAAATTTTCCTATGGTTTCGGGGCGGCAAACGATTATCGGGTTGTAATCACGCTTGAGACCGAGGCAGAAACGACGTTTCAGCTTTTTGTAAAAGAAACCATGCTGGCGCAATTTGTTACTCCGATGGTTGGGCGCTATAACATATTAAATGCGGCTTCCGTGATTGCGCAGGCACATATCAAGGGTTTAGAGCAGCAAAAAGTAATTGATTCGCTGAAGTCTTTTCAGGGAGTGAAGCGGCGCCAGGAAATTCTAGGTGAATACTCCGGCGTATTGCTGATCGAGGATTTTGCTCATCACCCGACAGCCGTCAGAGAAACCATTAAAGCCATCCAGAATAAATACAAAAAGCGCAGGGTGTTTTCGGTTTTCGAACCGCGCTCGGCCACTTCAAGACGTAAAATATTTCAGAAGGATTACGTTGAAGCGTTAAGCGAAGGGCAGGAAATTCTGATTGCCCGTGCCTTTGATCAGGGAAAAATTTCTGAAACCGACAGATTTTCTGTAGAAGAGTTGATTCAGGATCTGGTAAAGCTGGGTAAATCGTCAAAACTTTTTGATTCCGCGGATGCGATCGTTCAGGATCTTGTGGAGCGGACCCGCAAGAACGATGTCGTGCTGATTATGAGCAACGGCGGTTTTGACGGCATCTACGATAAATTAATCAGTAAGCTGAAAAGCAGGGTTTAGTGTCTGAAAATAAAAATCTGAAAGCGGGCATGATCTACGCCACTCTTGCCTACTTAGGCTGGGGTTTCTTTCCGATTTACTGGAAATTCCTGCAACATGTTCCGGTTCTGCAGATCCTCAGCCACCGGGTGCTGTGGGCTTTTATTTTTTATACCCTGATACTTGTATATAAAGAACGTAAGTTGTATTTTTTTCGTCCGGAATCTGCAAAGGCATTTTTCAGCCTGCTGTTGGCGTCCGTATTGCTGATGGGAAACTGGCTGGTTTATATTTACGCTGTCAACTCTGGTCAGATCGTCGAAAGCAGTCTGGGTTATTTCATTAATCCCCTTATGAACATCGTCATAGGTGTAATAGTTCTGAAAGAACGCTTGTCGCTTTTTCAATCGATCGCTACCGGATTTGCAGCGGTCGGTGTATTGATAATCTCTTTTGCGCAAGGCCATATTCCCTGGATCGCTATTTTTTTAGCCGTGACGTTTTCGTGCTACGGCCTGATTAAAAAGAAGACGAGCGTTTCCGGACTTAAATCAAATCAATTTGAATCATTGGTGTTTATTCCTGTTGCGATCCTGTTTCTTTTTACACAGGAGCAGACGTGGCTGAAAGCCGAAAATGTGCCTCTAACGGCAGCTTTGCTAGTAGGCTCGGGGCTGATTACCGGTTTGCCGTTGATATTTTTTGCTGAAGCCACACGGCGAATTCCATATTTTTTGCTCGGGTTTTTTCAGTTTCTGGCGCCGACTATTCAATTTCTAACAGGAGTTTTCATTTTCGATGAACCTCTTTCTGAATTAAAATTGCGCGGGTTTGCATTTATCTGGGTTGCCGGAATATTATTGATTATGAATACCTGGTGGGTAAGCCGCATGAATAAACAGTTACCCCAACAAGGAGCCGCATGATTTTTTCCGACAATGAAATCTCAAAGGCCGAGAAAGATTTTCGCTCGGCGCTGGATGTCGCAACAGAACTTTCAGAGACTGATCCGGCAAATCGACTACTGGCAATCTGTTCTACCAATCTGGCCTGCGCGCTTGAAGAAAAAACCTCATTATCGAATGATGAAGAAGTCTTGATGTTGCTGGCGGCGCACACCGGACGAAAGTACTGGCAAATTGCCGGAACCTGGCTGGAAGTCGAACGAGCAGAATACCGGCTGGCCCAAAGTTATCTGAAGGCGCGCGATCTTATAAACAGTATCAAGCACGCGAATTTATGTCTCACAATTTGTGAAACAAACAACGCCGGTGCATTGGAATTTTTCTTTGCTTATGAATCCATTGCGCTCGTTGAATATAAAATGAAGCAATCAACATTGAGGTCGCTACCGCAAATGCAAAAATACTTCGCCGAATTGTCTCAAAGTGATAAAGACTGGTGTAGACAAACCCTCACAAAAATCGAAAGTCTTGAGTCCTCGGTCAGCTAAAATCTCGACTTAAGAGTAGCCCCCTAAATGCCGAAATATGAGTATCAAAAGGAATGAAATTGATACTCAGGAAACTTCTTAAAAACAACTCAGTTATCCGCTACTTATTGGCTCTTTCGCTGATACTCGGCGCTTTAATTGTTGCGGTCGGAATTTCGGGTATTGCAATTACCCAAAAACTTTCAAATCAGGTTGAAAAAGTCAGCGAGACAGCTTTCGGACCGGCGCTCGCTTTCGATGAAATTATAAATAGCTTAAACACCATTGAAATCCAGCTCTTGAAGTTGCAAAATCAAACGATATCTGCAGAAGAAAAATTCGAATACTTTCAAAACATCATTGCTCAATTAGGACGTATCGAGACTATCAAAAACGAACAGGTTCTTATCGCCGAAAATCAGGAGTACAACGAATATTTGTTACAATGGAACCGCAAATGGGCCCAGTTTCGGATAAAATTAGTGGGATTTACCGAGGGGAATAAAGTCCGTCAAGGTGTGCTGGATACTGATTTCATCTGGCTTCGCGATGAAATGAACAAGATTAGGGATTATACTAAGTTCGATGTTATTGCCATTATGAAGAATTCATCCGACCTGACGAAATGGTCGCTTTGGTTTCTCTCAATCACACTTTCGATCGGCGTGTTAGTGGCACTCACGTCGAGCTCAATCATTGTCAGACAAATCTCAAAGCTGTTCAATGAAGTTGATCAGAGTAAAAAAAGTATCGAAGTGTTGTTCAACAATCTTGATGAAGGTTTTTTCATGTTTGATAAGACCGGTACAATTCATACGGGAGTTTCAAGCGCGGCCCATAAAATTTTCGGTAAAAACCTGGTCAATGATAAATTTGTTGACGTGCTTTCACTGGAGCCCGCTAAAAAGAAGCAGGCTTTGGCGTGGCAAGAGCTGGCTTTTTCGGGCACTTACGATTTCGATGACTTTAAATCCGTAGCACCACGATCAATCGAAATGAACGGGCGCTTTATCGAACTGGATTTCAGACCTGTTTATACCGAAGATCAGATTCTCGACCGGGTAATTTGTATATCGATTGATAAAACGAATGAACGGAAACTCCGGTTGTTGGCTGAAGAAGAAACTTCTTTGGTTAAACTGGTGCTCGGCATCATCAAAGACCGCTCCGGATTCTCTAATGATGTTCTTGAAATCCGAAACCTTTTCATAGTCATTATCGGCGAACTCACAAAGTCAGAGTTTGATATGAGCACACTGCTGAGAGCCATGCATACGGTTAAGGGCTGCGCGGCAACCCGGCACATTGTGACAGTTGCCAAACTTGCCCACACTTTTGAAACGAAAATTTCTTCCTACATAACTGAAAGCGGTTTTTCTGAAATCCACAAACTGGCAGCCGCATTATTGAGTGACGTGCACCATATTGAGTCGGTTTTTGAATCCTTTATGAAAACGAATGAAAAAATATTCGAAGCGTTGCTAGGTAAAGAAAGTTTCAAAACAAAAACAGTGGATATTGGAACCGTTAATGAACTCTGCCGATTACTACTCGAGCAGAACAAGAGTGATTCTCCGGCAATGACTTATTTTGTCGAGCACTTCATGAAAGATAACATTGTACTGGCTTTTAACCACTATTCAGAAATGGTCCGTGAGCTGGCGGCCTCGCAAAAAAAGCAGGTTAATGTTAAAATTCTGAACTCAGAATTTACGATTAATCCGCTACCGTATACGGCGTTACTGACGGCCCTGACCCACATCTTTACCAATGCGGTTGATCACGGAATTGAGTCGGTCTCTGAACGCGTGAAAAACGGTAAGCCGGCGGAAGGTACTGTGACCGTGTCGATTAAGAAAAACATCAATCCGACGACTTCCGCTGAAACCTTATTGATACAGATTTCCGATGACGGACGCGGAATCAATTGGGAAAAAGTCCGCGACAGGGCTATCAATCAAAAAAGAATTCCAGCCGATAAAGCCCGAGCGCTTTCGCAGGAACAGTGTCTGCAGCTCATTTTCATGAACAGTTTTTCGACAGCAGAAAGTGTAAGTGAGTTGTCGGGTCGCGGCGTCGGTACCGATGCCGTTATGCACGAAGCGCAAAAACTTGGTGGCCGGGCCTGGGTTAAATCACAGCTCGGACGGGGAACGTCCTTCTATATTGAGGTGCCGAATCTCGACAGTGTTTTGCTTTCAGAGACGATTGCGAATTTAAAACACTCTAAAGCCGGTTAGTTCTGCTGATTATTCTAGCACTATGGCGAAATTATTTGAATCCAGACTTTTTAAAAAATAGAACATCAGTATGGCAAAGAAGACCGGTGAAATGACCCCTCTCATGAAGCAATATTGGGATATCAAAACTCTGCATCAGGATAAAATTCTGCTGTTTAGAATGGGCGATTTTTACGAACTTTTTTATGATGACGCCATCAAAGCCTCGCCTCTTCTGGGTATCACCTTAACCTCACGTAATAAAAAATCTGACGACCAAACGCCGATGTGCGGATTCCCGCATCATGCGGTGGCAGGTCCGATCAATAAATTGTTGGCGGCCGGACACAAAGTTGCGATCTGTGATCAGGTTGAAGACCCGGTACTTGCAAAAGGGATTGTTAAACGAGAGATTACCCGCATTTTAACTCCAGGCATGGTTTATGACAGTGGCACTCTCGACCACACCAAGGCACATTACATATCGGCGATTGATGCGGTACAAATCAGTTTTGTGGATACCACCACCGGTGAGTGTTTCTATTTGAAGTCGGGAAGCCTGGCCGAAAAACTGAAGCTACTTGAAGTTTTGCCGGTTGCCGAACTTGTCGTAAATGATAAAACTGAAAATTGGATCGCGCATGCCCGATTGGCTGAGCGCTTTGTAATTTCTGAATTTCACGATACGGCTCTCGATTCAAACCAAAGACTCTTTGAATATATCAAGCTACTGTCGAATAAAGAACTGCTACAACTGTTGCAACCGTTTCAGGAAAGAGAATTCGAACACCGGCTGCGTTTATCGCAAACAACACTGAGACACCTCGAGATATTTTCAAATTACAAAGGTGAAACCCAGGGGTCACTGTATAATTCAATTAACCGCACACGTACGTCATCCGGTGCCAGACTGCTCCGCCAATGGCTTTGTTTTCCGCTCAGAAATAAAGCGCAGATTAATCAGCGCTATGACCAGATTGAGAGTTTTCGCGAACACATGCTGGAACTCAAAAAAGTTCGGGAAGCACTTTCCGGTATGGGTGACATCGAACGGCGGCTTGGTAAAATCGCGCAGCCCCAATGTAACGCCAGGGATTTACTGGCGCTTACTCAGGCGGTTATTGCTGGGCTGGGTGCACTTAAATGGTGCTCCAATTTTCATAAACTTCAGGTTAACACCGCTTTAATTGAACTTTCAAATTCAATAGTTAAAAGAATTTCTGAAGAGGCGCCGCTCAGTACCCGACAGGGTCATATTATAAACCGGGGTTTTTCGACTGAGCTGGATGAACTCATCACGCTTTCAACGAATGCCAACGAGCTGATTTCAGACCTTGAAAAAGCCGAGAAAGAAAAAACCGGGATCGGTTCACTTAAAGTCCGGTACAATAATGTTTTCGGTTACTATATCGAGATTACCCATCTTCATAAAGATAAAGTGCCGGCGCATTACCAGCGTAAGCAGACGCTTGCAAATGCCGAAAGGTTTTGTACGCCGGAATTGATCGAGCTTGAAAAAAAGGTGCTCTCAGCGCAGGTTCGGCGCAATGAACTTGAATTTACTTACTTTGAAGAGCTCAGACTCGAAATTCTTCAGAACGCAGGACTTTTCCTGGCGTTAGCCCAGCAATGCAGTGAGCTGGATGTTATTTCCGGATTTGCGTGGCTGAGCCTTGAGGAAAGTTACTGTCGGCCCGAATTGATCGATGAGAAAAAGCTCCTGCTTGAAAACTGCCGGCATCCAGTGGTGGAACAATTTGCACGTGGTAAGTTTGTTGCCAACACGATTGATTTAAATGCTGAAAATTGTTTGTTGATTACCGGACCGAATATGGCTGGTAAATCCACACTCATGCGGCAGGTGGCATTAAGCCTGATCCTGGCGCAGGCCGGATCGTTCGTGCCGGCCAGTCGTGCCGTGCTTTCAATCTACGATGCCATTTATACCCGAATTGGTGCAAGTGATCAGCTCTCAGAAGGACTTTCAACTTTCATGGTTGAGATGACCGAAACAGCGCAGATGCTGAAATCCGCAACTCAGAACAGTCTTTTGATCCTTGATGAAGTCGGTCGGGGTACCGCAACTTTTGATGGTATGGCTCTGGCGCAGGCCATTCTCGAGTACATCCTTAATAATCTGAAAAATCATGTGTTCTTTGCAACTCATTATCACGAACTCACAAGTCTTGAGAATAATTTCACGCAAATAAAAAATGCCCACATGAAAGTTCTTGAACTTCAGAACGGTCAGATTGAATTTCTGCACATTCTGATGTCGGGCGCGGCTGGAGCCAGCTACGGCGTTAAGGTTGCAGAACTTGCGGGCTTGCCGCCTGAAATTACCGGACGGGCACAAACGCTCCTGAATTTGCTTGAAAAGGCAAAAACGGCAACCACTAAACCCCAGACCCAGTTGTCGTTATTTGATAAAGCCGAGACGCTGAAAAACCAAATTTTCATTGAAGAACTTATGAAATATGAAATTCTGAAATCGTCACCGCTACAGGCGCTCAATAAAATTGCCGAATGGCAGGAAAAACTTAATTAGTTGGTTTTTGAGGGCGTTGGGCTTTCAGGTTTGGTATCAGTAGCACCGGCCTGTGCGCCTTTGTGTTCGCGCCAGTTATAATCCGCACCTTTTATAATCCGGTTATTCCAGTCATCCCATCTTTTTTTGGGTAATTTATGCAGAACATTTCCTTTGTCATCAAAGATGTCAGGGTCTTTGCCGAACAAGAAGTTTCCAATATTTTTTAGAAGGCTCATGTTTAATTCCTTTGAGAGGAATCAGAATAACTACATTTTCGGGTTTGCGCAAATATCAATAATTTCGAGACCTTTTTCTTCGCCGGGATATTTATCACCGGTCAATTTTCTGAAACACTCTGTGGCAGCCATTTTAAATGCCACTTCGCGGGAGCTGGCTTTTTGAGTGATAGAAAAGACTTTTACCTGTGGGGCTTTAAATTGAAAAATGTAACTCTTTGCTGCATCAGTTGGCTGTACCTTGGCGTTTGCAGTAAAAGCCATAAATAGGATCGCGAGTATAAGGTATTTCATGAGTTCCTCCGTCTATCTTCTACTTTGCAATCCCAGCGCCAAAAAAACTTCGCTTTTCTCATAATAAGACAGTTTAAATATATGAAATAACTCATGATTTTGTAATAGCGAAAAAGCTGTTGTCGAAAGGCGCAAATTTGTTAGTCACTTTTGAATGGAAAACTATTATGCTTTGTGTTATTTCTAGCTCTTCAAAAATTAATATGTCGATCTGGCCTTTTGGAAGTATGTGGTAGAGATGAAATTGGAACACATTGTTCCCGGAATATATAAGGGCCTGCTCAACCGGAACATTCTGGCGCTGAATGCAAATGAAACAAAAGCCACCTGTGACAACTGCCTACGATCGCGTGACAAGCGTTTTGCATATACCTACAAGCCAGAACTCAAGTGCTGCACCTTTCACCCGTATATTCCCAATTTTGCCATTGGTGGGTTATTGGCAGCAGAGAGTGAATCTGTTGGGATAAAAAAACTGAAAAGTAAAATCAGTCAGCGGGAATTTGCTTTTCCGGTAGGGGTAATGGCGCCCTTTGATTATCAGTTTATCTTCATGACAAAAGAAGAAGAGCAGTTCGGGAACGACAATAATCTGTTGTGTCCCTATTATGACACGTCAAAAAATCAGTGTTCAATCTGGAAATACCGAGGAGTGGTTTGCACGTCATTCTATTGCCGGAGCGATTTTGGCCAGGACGGATTGAAATTCTGGGCGGTCTTAAGTGATTACCTGAGTTACGTTGAAATGGCTTTGGCCGAAGAGTGCCTTGTGCAGCTTGATTTTTCGCCCCGGGAATTATCAAACCAGTTGCAGTACCTGAACAAGCGTGAATTTGAACCAGAAGAAACCGAACAAAAGTGTCTGGCGCCGGATGTGGATAAAGCGCTCTGGAACGGCTACACCGACAAATTTGAATTTTATAAAAAATGCTTTGCAATAGTCAGTAAAATAGATAGAAGTCAGTTCAAAGAAATACTCGGTAGCCAGGGGCTGGAACTGGAAAAAGAAGTAATAGATTATGCAAATCGAAGATAAAATTTCAGCTGTAGTAAAAGATTTTTCCGGCGACGACTGGGAAAAAAAATTCGAAAAAATTATTGAATACGGGAAACACTGGCCTGGTCTGACAGACGCCGAAAAGCTTGAAGACCTCAAAGTAAAAGGTTGCCAGTCTCAGGTGTGGATCAAAGCTGAATTAAATAGTAACAAAAAGATCGTCTTTAAGGGTGACAGCGATGCACTGATCGTAAAGGGTCTGGTCGCAATTGTCTTAAAAATATACTCCGACGAGAGTCCTGAAACTATACTTAAAACCGAGCCCCAGTTTTTGCGAGAAATCGGCTTTGACTCAGGATTGAGCCCAAGTCGAACGAATGGGCTTTATTCGATGATTAAACAAATAAAATACTACGCAACTGCATTTCAGTATTTACTTTCTAAATAAACCTCAAGTAATATAAAGGTATGCGGATATGTATAATTCTAATAACAGGACTTCTTTTGTTTCAATTCGCTGAGGCCAAAATCCGCCTTCGAAAAGTGAAAGAAGCGCCTAAGGCCTGTAAGACCATGGAAGAAGACAGCTTTCTAAGCCGTAAAGAAAAAAAAGTACTGGGAACTTTAAGGCACAGCGTTTTGATTGAGGATGATGCCTCTGAACAGAGCATTACCTTGGTTAAGGACAAAGGCGAAAAAATCTGCCAGTGGGAACTTAGCGAATGGTCTGCAATTCAGCAGGATAATAAATTACCCGATATTCAAGCCTTTAAATTCTATATCGACGAGTATAAAAATGTTATTTATCCCTACGTCCAAAAAAAGGACAAATCCTACTTTGTTATGAGTGTTCCAATTCAGACCTGTGATTTAACATCACAGCAGACCTATGCCAAACTCGACTTACCAAAATGTGAAAAGCCCACCAGGGCAAAAAAACGCAGCAAAAAAAGATCTTTCGCTAAATCTTAGGTACCCGCTTCCCTTTACAGAAGCACTGCGTTTACAATTTTCAATCGTATTGCACATTGTCGGTAAAGCTAGCTCCTCTAGTTACCCTATCTATAATCGAATCCCCCATTCGCATTCGAGAACTCCGCATTTTTTTAAATAATAGTATTTCTAAACTTTAGAATTATTCATACACAATAAAAGTGGCTAGTAGAAATTTAACCGACTGACCTTCGTATTTTTATAAACGCGCTGCTTCTGTAAAGGGAACCAGGTACCCGCTACTGCCGCTAAATCGTGGCGAAGACTTTGTGGGTGTCGTCTAAGTCATCTAGGGCTGTTAGGAACTCTTCGACTTCCTTGCGTTGTGCTGCCGAAATTTCTGTGATGTTTGTCGGACGATACGAGAATGCTGAGGTGGTGATTGTCCAGCCGCGAGAGGCCAGGGCTTTTGTCAAAACATCCAGATTGGTTGTTGCTGTGAAAAATTCATAACTGCCGTCTTCGTTGTCGGCAACGTCATCGGCGCCGGCCTCGATCGCTTCTTCATCGAGGTCGAATTTTCCGGACTTGGTGGCTTCAACGGCGCCCACGTGTGCAAACATCCACGCTACGCTATTGGCTTCGCCCAGATTGCCACCGTGTTTTTTAAAAACACTTCGCATTTCAGGAGCAGTCCGGTGTTTGTTGTCGGTTTGGCATTCAACAATAACTCCGACACCGTGCGGACCGTAGCCCTCATAGCTTAATTCTTCGATAATTTTACCGTCATCCAAAAGCCCTGCACCTTTTTTTATGGCGCGTTCAATTGTGTCATTGGGGCAGGAAACTTTTTTTGCGGCTTCCACGGCAAGTCTCAGGCGGGGATTCATTGAAAGATCCGGGCCTCCCGCTTTTGAAGCCACCGAGATTTCCCGCGCGAGCTTTGTAAAGAGCATCCCCTTTTTCTGAGCATTTTCGGTTTTGCCGGCGGCCTTCCAAGACTTTCCCATAAATATTCCTTTGGTTTCAGAGAAATAAAATTAACTATTTACATCTGATTTGTCTAGGTCTGGTCGGTTATGTTAGGCTAATGACTATGTGGGCTTTTGAAGTTTCCGATGTTTATAAAAAGATAACTGTGCTCAGGCAGAATGCAGATTTGGCTTTAACCCATAAAGAACGGGTTTTTGCGCCGGTCATTCCGGCCCGCGATGCCTGCGTACTTGAGTTTAAAGCTCATCCACTCAAAAAAGGTCTTTCTACTAAAGAGGGACAGGCCAGAATGCTGCATGATTTAGCAAGTATTGAATTGCAGGCCATGGAGCTAGGGCTTCGCACACTTGCCGAATTTCCTGATGCGCCTGAAGAATTTAAAGATGATTTATGGAAAATTACGATTTCAGAATCCGAGCACCTTGAAATGTGTTTACAAGAGATTTCGGCTTTAGGTTTTAAGTGGGGCGACTGGCCGGTGAACTGCGGATTATGGCAGACCGTAAGCGCTGAAGACTCGCTGACCGACCGTGTGCTGATCGTTCACCGGTACCTTGAGGGCAGCGGCCTTGACGCGGGCGACACGTTGCTCAAGCGCTTAGGTGGAGTCGACGCCACCGGTGTAAAAAAAGCCGTGAAAATTATTAACACTGAGGAAATCGGGCATGTGCTCTTCGGCACAGAATGGTACATCCGGTTATGCAAGGCCGAGGGTCTTAATCCTGTAGTGGATTTTAACTTGCGAATGGATAGGCTGCGCGGTGTGCTGCCAAAACGAATCAACCCGATCAACACCGAACTTCGGCTTCAGGCCGGATTTTCACAAGATGAAATTTCGTATTTAAACCGACTGCGGGATTCGTTTCTGGATAAAGACAGTGTCTGGAAAAAAAATCTTTAATTGGTCCCTTAAGCTTCACCCAACTAATTTAGTCTCCCTTTGTTTTAACAAGTCCCGCGAAGAGATGAATTTTTTTAACATCGTTTTAACAAATCCTGAATCGAGAATCTAAATTTCGATAGTCTCAGTTTAGCACTAAAGTCGGGTTTGTTTTGCACCGAATACTTATGCGGCAGCACTGAGCAAACAGCGGAACGTAATCGGAGGGATAAAATGAAGCCACGGTTTTTAGATAAAATTAAACTAGCATTGATTGTACCATAGTCTCAGTCGTTTATAGCCATACCGCGAGTGCTCAGAGTTGTACAGATCTGGGATATTCTGGAACTCATATCGATATAATTGAACGGGAAGGTGGAGCCAATGAAAGGCAGTACTATACGGATATTACAATTCTTTATGTCACTAATTACGGTTTTGGCAACATTCTAGATCCTACACCGGTTGGAAGCACCTCCGCCGGGTATATTTACAACACAAATCTCTACCCAATGCCTGCTCGTCGTACGCTTTCGGGTACAGTAATACGTCAATATGGATCTCCAGATTTTGTAATAACCCCACACGGCACCTTCGGCGGCATAAATCATGATTTAACTTATGCTATATATTATGCTTTTAAGATTTTATTTTCTCCGAAAACAATTGGCAAGGCTGCCGGGGTTGCAGAAATTGAATACGTGACCGTAAGCTCACACGCAACCTGGCCTTATGAGGAATATAACTTTGTACAAAAAGTTTGTTATGAATTTAGTGCGAAAGGCTCTCAGGGTAATGGCCCGGATTTATTCCTCTCGCCAATTTCGATACCTAACTCCCAAACAGACCCGACTTCGCAAGTTCCGATTATTCCGGTCGGAGTTCAAACTCTAGTTAACGTGCCGGTTTCAATTAATTTTACAGGCGCTCTACCGAGTAACATATTAAACTCATCTGTACCCGTAACGCTGCAAGCAGGATCTTATTCATCAACGCAGAATATTTCAATTGCAAGTTTGGTTGCAAACCAGAATCAAAGGTTAGTACCTTTTTTGGTGACGTTTCAAAGTAACGACGTCGGGCTTAAAACTTTGGTTGCCAGCGTGAATGCTACGCGGGTAATTTCGGAGTCAAATTTTTCTAATAATGAAGCGCACTTGAATGTGCGTGTGGGCGACGCAAAACTGTCGATAATTAGCAGAGCCTTAGGTGTTGACGGGGAACCAATTGGAGTCGAAACAAAAACTGGAATTAGTGGCGGCGAAAATATTAGTCTCGTTTTGGGTAGTCGCACTAATTTCAAATTAGTGGACGCCAACGGGGTTACACAGCCTGCTACTTACGTGCTGGATGCCGAATCTAAAGCCTTTTCATTTCCAATTGGAACAAATGCCTTATTTCGCAATCAGATGGTCATTCTGTTTGGTGAAGGCGCAGCAGTAAATAATCAGGATTTATTACCGGTTCACTTAGGTTCGCAACAGTTAGTAATTTCGCCGACGAGCAATTCCCTTCCAATAACTATTAATATTTCGGTTATTAGCCCATTCACATTAGGTTCTGTGAATAGCCAATTCGACTCGCTCATAATAAAAAATGCAAACGAAAAAGGCTTGCCTCCACAAATTGTTAAGGCTCTAGTCGCGCAAGAATCTTCCGAAAACTTTAAAGCTATGGCATTTCGCTACGAACCACGAACGAATGATAAAAAATTCTTTAGTCCCAGTAAAATCCTATTAAACTCGCTAGCATACAGTAAATATAAATTATCCAGCAAAGAAAATCCGGAGCTTGTGCCTTTGCTCTTTCCACGTAGAAAGTATGATGTGATTCTAGATGGTGAGAAAATCCCTGACAATTATGAAAGTATAGTTAATGTAGGTAAATATACACCGCTGAAGGCAATCGATTTGATTTCTGCCAATCCCAGTGAAAATTGGGTTAAAAAACTGGATGACGTTCCTGATTCCGGCGAGGATGGTGCTCTATTAGCTGATTTTATTCGATCTCAAACTCTTCCGAAGAGACAATCTGAATTTGATTTTACTGCGCAAACAATAATTGCTTCGAGTTATGGGTTGATGCAAATTATGTACAGTACCGCGATAACTGGATGTGGATTCACAAATGTAAACAAAATTGGGAAAAACCCACTTGATTTATTTGACCCCCAGATAAATATCGACTGTGGTACGAAAATTCTAACCAGATCCTATCGTAATTTGCATCCTAATTTGGATTTTGCGCTCTCATCTTATACACAATTTGAATCTGCAATGAGAGATGCTTTGCAGAACTATAATGATGGACAAGGTGTGAGAGTCGCAACCACCGGATATCATGCTGACGTATGGAATAGATTGAGAACTTATTGGCCGGCGGGTTCTAATGGAAATTAAAAAAAGGAAATACACAATGAGATTTATGAAACGACTGATTTCGATTTTGTTAATTGGCTTTCCAATGGTTTGCATCGCTGAAGGGAATGACGACGAGATAATAAGTAAGTTTCGGCCAAGCAACTTAATTTTGGATTCAACCGGATCTAAAGTTCCCGTAGGACAAGAAAAAATTTACGTAGGCGAGGAGCACATATGGGTCGACCTCGATGGGAAAGGTTCCAATCAATATTTATTGGTAGGCTATCAATTCTATGGTTCTCGTGGAATGGTAACCCTTGGATGCGTCTTAAAAGTAATTAAAGTAATTGGAAAACAGTATACGTTAATGGAAGATGCAAAATTACAGTTTCCCGAAGAAGTTATGGGCTGCAACATGTTTCAGCCTTTGGATTTGGATAATGATAAGAAATCTGAAATAATTGTTTACTCGCTTCATGGAAATCATGATGGTCCACCTTCAGTTTTTCGTTGGGACAGTCAAAAACTGATTAGCATCACTCCGACACAAGTGGGCAATGGTCACACATTTAACAGCTTGAAGTACATTCTAGTCAGTAAAGAAGCCATTCAAGGCAATATCTTAATTGTTGACCAAGATCCGAGCGATTCCACGAGACCAAAGAAAACATATATAATGAAGGATGGAAAAATTATTCTTTATAATACCCATGCCTGGAACACGTATCTTACAAATAAGCCTAAAAAACAAACTTCCTTGAAAGTGACTATTCCAGAAGGCGAATACATTCTCTCAGTTAATAATGTTTCAGATCATCATAAAAATGTGCAAGCTGAAATAATTGTAAATGGAATGGTCGTATTAACGTCAAAAGATTTTTGCAAGGCACAGCCCTCCCCAATCGGCGAGACAAAGAGACCTATTGATACTGATAACGACGATGCGTGCGATCCAAAAGACGACGTTTATGCACAAGTAAATTTAAAAGATGCAAATGACATCAAAGTACGAATATTTGGAGCGAGTAACTCTAAAATAGAGTTAACTTTGGATAAAAAATGAGTTTAATAAACTGGGCAAAAATAGCTTTCTTGTTTTCAAGCATTTGCACTCGACGGTCTGAAGACACTCGGTTCGGTTGACGCCATATTTTTTCACACAAAAACGCTCGTTTTTGTGACTTACGAATGTAACATAAAATTTATGTTGATTGGGTATGGCCGGGTTTCAAAAGAAGATCAGAATTTAGATGCACCAAAAGACGAACTTAAAAAAGCAGGTTGCGAAAAAGTATCCAGTAACTTTGACTAAATCCAACAATATAAATGTTAAACTATATGGCAATAAGCACTCACGAATTCAAGTGACCTTAAAAAAGAAAAATTAAAATCCGTCAGTAATAGGTGGCTGGGATTTTGGTGGTTGGGTGAGCTTAAGGTATCGGTTTCAAAAAATCTTTAGTTTAATTAGTCTAACTTGCAATCGTTCAGAAAATAACGTGTCGAAACATACTGGTTTCCTTTTGGATACCAGATGGCCTCAAGCTGTGGCTTTCTGTTAACACTTCTCATGATAAGCGT
>JANPPN010000078.1:0-19233 GCA_031428535.1 Bdellovibrio sp.
ATCGGTGTTGGTGCTATCGTATAAATAAACATTTTGAGTTGATACGTTCGTGGCACTTGCATTTGTTCCACTGAAAGTTGTAGCGTTTATTACACCGGCGGTAAAATCGCCCGATGCATTTCTTCTGACTATTTGAGAGGCCGTATTCGCGCTCGTGGAATTATTCGCGAGAGTTGCACTTGTCGCAACATTTGCTGCGGTCATTCCGCCAACATTCGATACAACTGTTGCAGCAACGGTTCCGGTTACATCACCACTTAAACCTGTGCTGCTTTGAACTGCACCGGTAAGCCTTGAATCATTGCCTTTGACCACTTCGGTTGCCGTGGCATCGCCACTTGCGGCTACATTTAATACGGCTGCAGTTCCAAGCCCTAAATTAGTTCGCGCGGTCGTAGCACTTGCCAAATCACTTAGGTTACTTGCGCGATTTAACGGGGCAAAAGTCAATGCCGTGGTAACATCAACTGAAGTCAGCGTTGAAAAATTACTTAGTTTGCTATTAAAAATTGACCAGTCGCTACTCGCTAGATATCCGCTTGCTGCACTGGTGGCTTTCGGAATTGAAATATTCGGGTTAGCACCACCGGAAGACAAAACCGGAGCCGTTGCCGTCACCGATGCGACTCCGGCACCGGCGATGGTTTCACAGACGAAACTCAGCCCTGTGTATCTCAGCGCTTGGCCGGCGACACATCCCGCCGCCGCAATATCTGAGAACTTTGTATATTGATTTGCATTTACGCCGGCGAGCTGGTTTGAGTTGTTTGACATTGTCGCATGTAATGCAAATGGCACCGCATTCAAATTCATAATCGGCAGCGTCTGCAGACCACTGCCGTCATTGAACTGCACAATTACTTTTCGGCGCTCAACTGCCGTTGGCGTTACCGATGGTGTTGGCGTTGCGCCCTGACAACTGAGTGCTGTGCCAAAATTAAAAACATCGTACATCGTAATCGCTGCCGGAGGATACGTCTTAACACCAGCGCCAAGTTCGATTGAAACCAAGCCCTTTGAGCCGGTCATCACTACCCCAATGAATTCCTCTTCGTAAACGATACAGGTACCGACTGCGTCGGTGTACTTGAATTTAAAATTGACTGAAGACGCTTCTAGGTTTTCTTGGTTCGGTTTAACTATTTTTGCCTGAAATGTTAATGAATTGGGTACCGCAAAAATAATTTGCGGCAAAAATAAAACAATCAGAATGAAAGATCTGGGGGGTACCAGCCAACTAACAGTAGATCTCATACTCAAGTTATCGGTAGGTTTCTGGAATCACTTTAATCAACTTATTGTTGTTCATGGGTTCAATATGAATCATTCTGAAACGCTGCTGATTTAAACAGACCTTTGTATGACAAAATAAGGCTGCTGGTCTAGGACGCAAGAATAAACAAGACAAGTTAAAACAGATAGTAAAACCCAACCGCATGCTCCAACGACTGATAATTATATTTGTATGTTGAATTTCCCGTGGTCAGACCCGAAAAATCTGCGCCATAATAAATTCTACCGGCCCGCATTTTATAACTGAGAGTTGTTGAGAAAGAATATCCAAACGTGGTCTTAGTTGCGCCCGAAGGTAAGCCCGCGGGGCCAACAATTGCACCTTCGGCCTGCCCCTGCCAACGCCATTTCTGATATTCAAGAATCAGGGTGTTAACCGCGAGCTTTACTCTCGGAGTCGTCGCTTTTACCATATTCAGTAATGATGAACTCGGCAGAGTTTCGGCAAATATGGATTCTTCCAGACTGCCGCTCAAATCATAATACAACGAAGGATTCTGAAAATACCGTGCACCGCCTTCGAGGCTGATTAGATTCAGTGTGTTGTTGCTGATTGTAATACGGTTCACATCGTCACGCATGTGCATCAGAATCAGTTTGGCTGCATAGTGATATTCAATACTGCTCTGAAGATAGTGGGCCAGATAAACTTTTACACCTTTACTCAGATCGGAAACCACCCTGGCCCGAACAGTTAAAGTTTCAAGCAGCAACAGCGAGTAAAGCCCGATCGGTTCGATGCCGAATTTATTGTATTTGCTGTCGGCCCAACCTTTGAATTCGTAATCAATCGCTTTTGCAAAGAGTTGAGAATCGAGAAAAACAATATCCTGATAGACCGTCAGAAGATCATCGTGAGTCACTTCAAAGGCGGTTTCTGAAAGCAAAATCTTCCGTTTAAATCGGTACTTATCCGGCTGCTTAAGGTCGATAAACTCGGCCTGGATTGTGTTGGATTTTTCAAACTTATAAGCCCGGTTGATGACGATATTTTTATTACTTGTCGTTATTTCAAAAAAGAAATCCGATCTTTCAATTTTGAATTTGAGGCTTGAGTCACGCTGATTCAAAATAAGCTGCCCGTCGTAGCCAATTGACGTGCCATTGGCGCTTGCAATAGGCTTTTCGTCATTTTCCTTAACCACATCTGATCGCGGTATTTTTTTACACATTCTTTTTGTCGTGAATTCATTTGCGCCGACCAGACAGAGAAAATCAGACTTTCTGAGGTCTAGCTGCAGCTTCTGATTGAATTCATTTTTAGTTTTATTGAAAGTAAAAATCTTGGTTTTTTTCAGACTGGAATCAAGCACTTCAATTTGTGTTCGAGTTGACCTGAACGACGAAATATCCGCAATCCGTAAATGAATTTCCAGATTTTCTCGGGTAACCTGAAGGTCACCTACGGTATAAAGTTTGCTATTGATTTCAAAACTTGAGTTGTCGATGCTTTTATATTTAAAATACTGATTCAGATTTGCAAAAGGAGCTGTTTCTGTCGCAAAAAGTTTTGAAGAAAACAAAACAAGGAAAACAAGGCCCTTCATCAAACTCAACTTCTGATAAACTTAAAATATTTATCCGGTATGATATCAATCTCGAAAACGGCACCGTCTTCGTCCACAATCGTACTTTCAAAGTTTACTTCCTTGTCGGTGAACTGAATGTTTCTTTCAAACAAAATTTTCCTTTCAGTGCCGCTCTGCTCTGAAAAATATGGTACATAAAATGAATCCACACCGGCGTTCGCCGGTAAAAATCCTTTGACCATATTAATCTGATCAACCAAAACTTTCGGACATTTCGTCAAACGTATGTTGGCAGACTTAAGGCGGGTCATCAGATTAATCCACTCGCGGATGCCGGTTGAGTTGATCGCAATCACTTCATCCAGATGAAGGGTTACAACGTCCTTTGTATCCGAGAAAAGATCAAAATGAATGATCAGGGTTTCATCGATGCTTCCTGAAAATAAAAATTCGGTCATGCCATTGTTGGTGATGGTTTTAATTTTACACTTGCTCATTGCTACATCCTCATGCCAGTACAAAAATTGATTTTTGCATGTAACTCAGTTTATCTTCATTCATATTATAAGGCAACACCGAGGTCACGCGGGTTTTCCGGTCTGGTTTGCAGCTGAGAATCAATGTGTCGGTATTTTTGTAAATCAGCGAGCCGCCGAGCCCTGCCCCGCCCTGCCCGAAATTTATCGACTCGCCGGCACCGATTCTCAGAGAGTTTTCGATTTTTTTTAGAAAGGGATGAATACTCAGGGTGCCGTATTCATCAATTACTGAAACTGCCAGCAACTTTTCACTCTTCTCAATAATCAAAATCGAGTCGCCGACGCTATTGGGCTCGGCCTTTGAGTTTACCGGCGCGTCGTGCTGTGCATTGATGACAAGCTCTTCGATTGTCTGTCGAACCGGAATTGCACGGCTCGAGCCAATATCTATGCCGATATCTGAAAAAATGTCTTCAATAAATCGATTAATATAAGTCTGAGTGTTAAAAGAAAATTCAAATTTTGCGGCACCATCCAGAACGTAAAAATCTTCAATCAAAAAAATCATCGGTTCTTTTGCCAATGAGTACAGCGTCGATAGCTTTTCCTGCATCGGCCAATAGGAATTCTGAACAATATTTTTTATCTGGCCGCTAGCAACTCTTTCAATAGCCTGCAGCGGAGACTCTCCGTCAGCCAGCAACGCAAACATCTTGGCTTTATTTGAGGCCTCTTCGCTGTATTCGGTCGCGCAGTTAAAGGCCGGATTCCTTTTTGCCAGAAACTGGTCAACGATTAACTGCCTGGCCTCATTTGACATAGAAAAATTCATGCTATTTTGCCTCCATAAAATAAAATGTCACATCGTCATGCAACTCTGTCTGCTCACGGTATTGCTCAAGTGCTCCCGAAAAATTCCGCATTGTGCTCGGAAGGTCGCTTTTTGCATTCAGCGTCTGAATCAGATTTTTAAAATGACCACGTTCACCAAGTGCGCTGCCATTAAGATTAACGATATCAGTTACGCCATCCGTATAAAAATATATCCGATCACCGGTCTTCAATTGATACTCATTCGGAGTAAACTCGGTATCTGTTGCCGCACCCAGCCGGCTATCAACACTGTCATTAAGGAAAATCAGATTACCTTTGGAATAAACCGATTCACTGTTCTTAAACAGAATCGGAGGCTCATGCGACGAATTAACATAACTCAAGATCTGGGTTTTCTTATTATATATTCCGTGAAAACAGGTCATCATCAGCTTTTCTTTCGATACACTGCAAATGGATTTATTCAGGAGCTTCATATTTTCGACAGCCGATAAGCCCATAACTTCGATTAATGTTACGGAAGACTTTGCAGCGCTCGTTAAGAGTGCCGCCGAAACTCCGTGCCCGGTCGCATCTGCAATCCAGAAATGAATAAAGTCGTCATTTTCAAAATAGTGCCACCAGTCGCCGCCACATTCGCTGGCCGATTGATAATGGCCCTGAATTTCAACTCCTTCAGACAAGTATTCACTTTTCGGGAATAGTACTTCCTGAACGGCCTTCGCGGTTTTGAGTTCAGTTTCCATTCGCGACTTGTGGGCCGTTGCAAGCATAAGATCTTTCAGCTTACTGGTCATTTTATTAAAGTGATTAATTAGCTCGCTGACTTCGTCGTTGCCTTTGGCTTCCAGGAAATGGTCAAAGTCGCCTTCGGTGATCTTGGCCGTATGTTCGGAAAGCTGGTTCAGTCTGTTCGTAATATAATTGGCTGAAATAATCCCGATGATCACGATAGCGGCTGAAAGAATAATAAAAATCAAAATCGCTTTTCTGACGATCTGGTTCAGGGCCGCCAGCGCTGCACTTTCGTTTACCAGCATCAAAAGTTTAATACCGTTCAGTGGGGTCTGTGCAGCAGTCAAAAGCCAGGATTCTTTAGAATCAGACTTAATTTTTGAAGTCCCCGAACCATTTCTGAACTCGATATTATCCGAAAGCTTACTGAAATTAGCTGTCAGGAAATCGGCGGGGCTGTCGGGATCTTTCAGGAAAACTTTACCGGCGGCATTAACCAGAAAACCTCTATACGAACTTCCTGAGTCAAAAAATTGAGCCAGCGTCTCGGATCTGAAGAACGAAAGAATAACAAACACACTCTCGCCCACATTGTAACGATAGAGAAAATAAAGATGCTCATCAGCATAAAAGAATTCTTTATTTGCCTCAGCCGACCGCAAAACCGCCGCTTTCAATGCCGGATTCTCCGGCGCAAGCAGTTTGGCCGCTTGCTTCTTGATCGAACCTGCCATAGTCAGAGAATTGTTATTTTTCAGGCTAAAAATCTGGATTCCCGAAAGAATTGAAGACTCCGGAATGACGTCGGCCGCACTGTCAGAAAGTGTCCCATTTTTGGAATAATTATTAACATAAGTCAGCAGACTCTGGTTCACCAACTGAATTTCCCGCGACATTTGATCCGTAAACTGAGCCGCAAGATTGGTATTTGTTTCAAAAATATACGCTATTTTATCGTCTTTAAAACTATTAACTGAGAGCTTTAATAAAATGAAGCCCGATGTGAAGCTCACAAAGATCAATAACATCAGGATTTTGGCTCTAATGCTGAAAAACTTTAACATTCAATTTAGCTTCAGCCATAATGGCATAATTTGCAATAAGTTTAGCGCTTCGGTCTTTCGGCGGAGACTGAACTAAAGTCGAGTTCAGATAGAGCTGTAATCTCCCGATAATACGATATGGCAGTAAAGTTCAATTCATTTGATAGAATTATAATTATCGCCTGCCTGATCGTCATCGCATTGTGCTCGTTTTACCTAATGGATTTCAACTACTTCCAAGATAAACGGAGTGGCCGCGAAAAAATCGGCCAGATAAAAATCAATGGCCAAGACGTTCGAAAAAAAATTAATTCAGAGTACTTCTGGCAGAATATTACAGGTTTGAATCAGATTTTTCACGGCGATTCCTACTATGCCGGCAAGAAATCCAACGCCACGATTGAACTTGATGACGGCACAAAACTCCAACTGAAAGAAAATTCATCCGTCAAATTCAACAATCAAAAGAATAAGATCTCCATTGATATCGTATTCGGTCAAGTGCGGGTCAGCGCGGCAACGAAGGCCATTACAATTAACGATTGTAATAAAGAAATCCAGATCGAATCCTCTAAAGACTCAAGCTTTGATGTGGCCAAAGGCCGCGAATGCGGCGATGTCAAAATCAATGTTAATTCAGGTCGGATTAAAATGGCCAATCAGATTGCAGATGCTAATATCAAAGTGAACCTCGGAACTCTAGGACAAAGCCCGTTACAAAAAGCGTTCAGGTTTCTGGATCGACCTCACAACGTTAAAGGCCACATTCAGATAGCAGCCGCCGGCGGACTTGAGTTCGTAGCCGCCTGGGATCCGATGAAAAAAGCCACCGAATACGAAGTTGAAGTCAGCCCCGATGCCGACCTGAAAAAAGATTCCAAAAACTATCGGATCAAAACCAATCAGCTCATCGTTCCGGATATCGGGGTAGAAAAGATTTACTACCGGGTTCGGGGCAACGCATCTCCGGAAAATCCGGGCGAGTTCGGCAGCGTCAATGCGGCAGTTGTAAAAGAGAGCCTTGAACCGCCGCAAATTCAGACTGCAGAACTGAAACCCTCCTCCCCATCTGAACTCAGTCTGAACTTAAACTGGCTACCCTCATCAAAGGCCACTCAATATCATGTTGAAGTCAGCGAATCCCCGGAATTTAACAAGCCGATTACGCAGGACGTTCAAACCCCAGTTGTGCAGTTTACAAATCTAACTCAGGAAATGCTTTACTTCAGGGTAAGATCTGAAAACAAATTCGTAAAAAGCCGTTTTTCCGAAACAACCAAGATTGCCATCACCCGCGAAAATCTCGCTGTGCCAATCGTAAAATCAAAAGGTTTTGAGATTCTGAGTCAGGACGAACTGGCTCTGAATCTCAACTGGAAGCCGATCGAAAAATCCAACCAGTATCAGATAGAAGTCAGTGAAACCGCAGACTTTGCTAAGCCGGTGGTTCAGGTGGTGAAAAAACCCGCTGCACGTTTCACCGGCCTGGCTCAAACTGCCGTTTATGTTCGAGTCAGGGCCGAAAATAAATTTACCAAAGGCAAATATTCAGAGCCTCTGCTTTCTGAATTCAGTTATCAAGGGCAAAGCAAGGGCAATGCTCTTTCAGACCGTTGCAATGTGCTTAAGACCGAAGACACCGGAAGCAAAAAAGATTTTAAAGTCGATTGGCAACCCGTGCCGCTGGCAAGCGAATATAAAGTCAAAGTCATCGATAACAAGAAGGCCAACGAAGTTGCTCAGACACAGACGCGGAAACCGGCCGGCACAATTACTGTTCCAGCCTGTGGCGAATACGACGTCAATGTAGAGGCCTTTGATAAAAGCGGCCGCAAAATCAGCTCTGAATTCAACGCCACTAAAATCAGTTATAAAGCCACTTTGTATCTGTTAAAACCGATTATTACAGAAGCGCAAAAGAGCTTAAATATTTTTTTCCAGAAGGGTGAAGGGCGCTTTGTCTGGCTGAAGTGGCTGGCTGAAGTCAAGCCCGACAGCTTTTACAAGGTTGAAATGGCCACCAACAGTGCTTTCACTGAAAATCTAATATCCTATAATGTCCGCGACAACAAACTGCTGTTAAAATCGGTCTTTCAAGCAGATCGATATTTCTGGCGGGTTCGCGAACAGAAAAACGGACTTTTTTCAGAGTGGTCAGACGTTGCCCAGCTCAAAATTCTGACGAAAAATTCTGACGCGAGTAAGTAAGCTGTTTTATTTCGGGACTGCCCCAAATTTGTCTATCCTATATTGATATTCATATTGTAATGATCCTGATTATGCAATTCAACAATTGTAATGCCATTCACTCTCAGCGCATTGACCAGGCTTCATCGGGCAGCTCTTAAGAAAGTTCTACCCTTAACGGCACCGGCGAAAATACGCCTGTTGCACCTACAACTAGCATTCTAAACGGGATTTGAATATTTCCAGCCATCGGCTGAAAATTTCCTGTAAAGTCATGTTCACATCATATTCACATAAGCGGTCAAAAGTGGGCTCGGCTACACCGCAAGATCTGATCGAATTAAATAGCGCAAGATCATTGCGTACATTCAAACTGATTCCGTGCTGTGAAACACCGTTTTTAACCTGCACACCGCAAAATGCAATTTTTCCGGTTTTTGTAAAAACCCCCACCGCTTTTTCATCGATAAAAGAGTCCACACCAAGAGAGCGCAGAAGTTCGTTCGTCGTTTTTAACAGCAGGCACACGTAGTCGCGCACACCAAGATTCAGTTCACGCAAATTAAGTACCGGATAAATAACCAACTGGCCTTCGCTATGCACAGTGGCCAGCCCGCCACGCGATACTCTTTCAATCGGCAGGGGGCTCGGGATTAGAACTTCGTGCGCGAATTCAGCGCGGTGGCCGAGCGTGAGTACCGCCGGATGCTCCAGCCCAATTACAAAATTACTGTTTGTTCGGAGCGCGAGTTTAAGCAGGTCGTCCTGCAATCCGACCGATTTTCTGAAATCAAAGCTTCCTAAATAGGCCGCTTCGAAGGGGCTACTGATAGATTTCGATTCGGTCATTTTCTTTAAATCCTGCACCGGAATGAATTACACTAACCGCTCCGTCTTGTCCAAAGAAACCTACGATTTCGAGAGTGCCTTTGGCTTTGCCGCCGACTTTTCCAACGTGATAACCCAATTCAGTATCGTAAATTTCATTTCCGTCTTCTACGACTTTCAAAATATCACCGACCCGCACGCCGGATATCTGCCCGACATTCAGGTAAATTCGGTCGCCGTGCAGGGCCGCGATCCGTCCTTCCCAGGTGATGAATTTAAGCGAATCCAGTAATTTCTCACGGAAATCAAGAAATGCATCTTTGATCAATAGCTCGCTCAATTCGGCGTTTTTATTAAAAAAATTTTCAGACGTGATATTTTCCGGCATTCGCGAATTTTCTTCGAGAACCGTTACGGTTTTAACTGTATTGAATAGCTCCTGCTCAGAACGGATGTTCAGCATTCGTGCCTGCACAACCACTTCAAAGGCCACTTCGCGGGTTTTCTGCGAGCTCGAGTTATCTACCGTGGTAAGCCCTTCATTTTTGAAACGCATATCAATTATGCGGCCTTCGAGAATCGAGCTGATACCTGCACTCTGGGCATCTTTCGCGATAGCTTTAAGATCATACATGTTGTCTTTGATATACTTGGCTAAATCGAGCTTCAGCACACCGGAATCAATCGCGATCAGTTCTCCGGTTGAATTTAGGTGATCCATAAAAGCAACACGGGCATTTTTCAGAATTACCGGATTTCGTAAAGACTTTTTATCAATAAACGGCAATACAACGACCCGCTTTTTTAATTCTTTGTCGTCATTATTTTTTCTGAGTTCCTGATCTGAAATCAATTTCCGGATCAAAGGGGTTTTAGTTTCAGCAACCGGTGCCGGAGCTGCTTCTGCCGCCGGTGGCGGTTTGGCTACCAGAATGTCCCTGCGTTGAACCAATGTACACGAAGCTAAAAATAAAACCATTAAAACTGCGGCCTGTTTTTTCATCGCATACCTCTGAAAGAGGATACCCTAATTATTAACTTCAATAAAGTCTGTACGACCAAAGAGCTGGTGAATTCCCTCGAAAAACTCATCTGAAATCTGAATTTGCTTTGGCTGCTCGGGAAAAACCTCAACCAGCTCGCCATCAATGTTTATAACCAGACGAACGTCGGTGTCGCCTTTATTTGAAGCCAGAATCTGATCGAGCTTTGCAAAATCCTCAAGATTTATTTTATCCAGATGCAGCGATATTTTTTTTGTTTTTCTTAAGACTTCGTCAAAAAGTGCAAAACTGTCGACGATAATTTTGGGATTGCCTTCAGTAACTTCAAGGCCACCCCCCACCAGCAATGGCTTTTCTTCTTTAAGCAGATGTGCGTACTTGGCAAACGTATCCGGAAAAATAACAAGTTCAACCGAGCCGGTGAGGTCTTCAACCCGTCCGAACGCCATTCGCGTGCCTTTTTTGGTGATCAGTTCTTTGTATTCAGAAATCAGGCCGGCAATCACAACGCGCGTTTTATTGCGGGGTTCGCCCCACTTCGGTTTTACCTGCGGTTTATCTTTGTTTAAAATATTATGTTTTGCAAAATACTCCGGCAAATCCATAACCATTGCCGACGACCAGACTTTCGAAAAGTTTTCAAAACCTTTTAACGGGTGATCGCTCAGGTAAAAGCCTAAAACTTCTTTTTCATTCGACAATGACTGAATGCGGGTCCATTGCGGGGTTTTAACCAGCACAACTTTTGTTTCATCAACGGAACTCATGTCAAACAACGATACCTGGCCAAGGGCTTTGTCTTTCTGGGTTTCGACTGCGCGTTCGAGAAACTGCGGATAACCGATATACAGTTGAGCTCGATGATAGCCGAAGTCATCAAATGCACCGGCTTTAATCAGATTTTCTATAACTTTCTTATTTACGCGCCTAAGATCAACCGCATTAAAAAATTCTTCGACCGAAGTGAATTTTTGGTCAGGCAGTTGAGTTCGAGCTTCAAGAATGGCTTCAACAGCCGCCTGCCCGACTCCTTTAATACCGCCAAGCCCGAAATAAATTTCGTCATGATTTGCGGTAAACAGGTAATCCGAAAAATTAATATGCGGTGGTCTGACCTTTAAACCGCGTTTCTGCGCATCTTTAACATATTTAACAACTTTATCGGTGTCGCCCACTTCTGTTGAAAGCAGTGCTGCAAAAAACTCAGCCGGATAATAATGTTTGATCCACGCTGTTTGCGCTGTAATTACACAATAGGCCGCAGCATGAGATTTATTGAATCCGTAGTCGGCAAACTTAAACATAAGTTCAAATAACTCTTCTGATTTTTTCTGATCGTGACCTCGATCAGTCGCGCCCTTAATAAAACGTACCCTTTGCTGATCCATTTCTTCTTTAATTTTTTTACCCATGGCCCGCCGAAGCATATCGGCTTCGCCCAGACTGTAGCCGGAAATCGTAGAGGCAATACCCATAACCTGCTCTTGGTAAACCATTATCCCGTAAGTTTCCTCCAAGATCTGTTTGGTTTCAGGCAATAAATACTCAACCGGGCTTTCTCCATGTTTACGTTTAGTAAATTCAGGAATATTTGCCATCGGACCCGGACGGTATAGGGCATTGATCGCGGTAATATCCGCAAAACTTGAGGGTTTTATTCGACGAGTGGCATCCGTGATACCTTCACCCTCGAACTGAAAAATCCCGCCGGTATCTCCCCTTGAAAGCAGTTCATAAATCTTGGGATCATTAATGCTGATATCTTTTTCTAAAATTTTAATACCGCGATTTTTTTCAATGATTTTCAATGCCTGATTGATATGGGTAAGCGTTTTTAACCCAAGAAAATCGAACTTTATCAGACCGATCTTCTCCGCATGCTTCATGTCATATTGAACAACGTTTTCATCATCGGCGCCCTTATACATCGGCGCGTGAGCCGTTAGATTGCCATCGGCAATAATAACACCCGCCGCATGAATACCCGCATGGCGGACCATGCCTTCCACTCTCAGGGCAAGACCGATCAAGGTTTCAACTGTCGGGTTCAGATCCATCATTTCGCGGATCCGGGGCTCCATTTCAAGTGAGTCTGTCAGCGTGACGCCAAGCTTGTCGGGAATTAACTTCGAAACCGCATCCACTTCACCGAATGTCATCCCCAGCACGCGGCCCACGTCTTTAATCGCGGCCCGAGTCTGTAATTTTCCGAAAGTAATAATCTGCGAAACCGAAACTGCACCGTACTTTTTAGTTACATATTGAATAACTTCCTGCCTTCGATCCTGACAGAAATCGATATCGAAATCGGGCATTGAAACCCGTTCTGGATTTAAAAACCTCTCGAACAGCAGCGAGTAAGGTAATGGATCCAGATCGGTAATCCGTAAACTGTAGGCCACAAGCGAACCCGCACCCGATCCCCGTCCTGGCCCCACCGGAATATCATTGTTTTTTGCCCAGTTGATAAAATCCTGAACGATTAAGAAGTAGCCATTGAAGCCCATCCGATCAATGACATTCAGTTCAAAATTCAATCTATCGTAATAAACTTTTTTCTTATCCGGCGCCAAATCCTGACCGTGTGCCAGCATCTCTTCAAATCTGTTTGCTAAACCGATGTCCGATCGAAATTTAATTTCTTCAAAGACCGAGCGGCCTTCAGTGGTGGGGAAACTCGGCAAATGATAAATTGCTTTACCCTTAGCGTCTTTTAAATTGAATTTAATATCACAGCGGCTTGCAATTTCTAAGGTATTGGCTATCGCCTCCGGAGTGTCTTTAAACAGCGCCTGCATTTTTTCCGGCGACTTATAATAAAATTCCGAACTCCCCAGCTTAAATCTTGAATCGTCCGACAGCATTTTGTTCGACCCGATACAAACCAGAACTTCCTGGGCAATTTGATCGTCAGCACTTAAGTAATGCACATCGTTGGTGGCCACAAGCGGAACTTTCAGAATCTTTGAAGCCTCAATAATAAATTTATTTATTGCCTCCCATTCGGGACGCGTCTTACACATTTCGAGATAAAGTCGGTCGTCAAAAATTTCTTTCAATTCTTTTATTCTTTTTAAGGCCGCGTCCGGGCCTTCTTTTAAAAAGGTATCGGCCAATTCACCGCGGTAGCCGCCAGTCAGACAAATCAAATTGGCATTATGCTCTTTCAGAACCTCATTGTCGATGCGGGGTTTCCAGTAGAACCCCTCTTGATAACCGATCGAGCTTAGTTTACATAAATTCTGATAACCCGAAATATTCTGGGCCAGTAGCACTAATCTTTTGGGCCCTAAGGCAATTTCTGAAAACTTCTGATTGGGATCCTGTTTTTTTTCTAATCTTGAATGCGGAGCCATATAAGCATCTAAACCGATAATAGGTTTTACGCCTACATCTTTACAGGCAAAATAGAACTCGATTGCACCGAACATATTACCGTTATCAGTTAGGGCCGCGGCAGGCATTTGATATTCGGCCGCTTTTTTTGCAATAGCTTTAATCCGGCAGGCGGCATCAAGCAATGAGTATTCTGAATGCGTGTGCAGATGAACAAAACTCAAAAATTACTCCCACTCGATCGTTGCGGGCGGTTTACTTGTTACATCGTAAACGATGCGGTTAATACCCCGCACCTGATTGGTAATTTCATTTGAAACTTTTCGCATAAATTTGGCGTCAAAGTCGAACCAGTCTGCGGTCATACCGTCAACTGAAGTGACCGCTCGTAATGCCAGAACGTTTTCATAGGTGCGGCCATCGCCCTGCACGCCGACGGTCTGCACCGGTAATAGGACACAGAATGCCTGCCAAATCTTATGATACAGACCCTCTGTTCGCAAAGCCTCGATAAAAACGGCATCGGCTTTTTTAACCACCGCCAATTTTTCAGGAGTGACTTCGCCGAGAATTCGGATAGCAAGCCCCGGCCCCGGGAACGGATGCCGCGAAATAAATTCGTGCGCGAGGCCTAAGTCTTCACCCAGTTTGCGCACTTCATCCTTAAATAAATTACGAACCGGCTCAACAAGACTTAATTTCATTTTTTCAGGAAGCCCACCCACATTGTGATGTGATTTAATAGTCTGGCTGCCGCCAAGCGAAGAAACACTTTCGATCACATCATTGTATAATGTTCCCTGCGCAAGATATTTTATTTTATCTTTAAATTCTAGTAACTCTTTACTGATGGTTTCTTCAAAGACCTGAATAAACAGTTCACCGATTTTTTTACGTTTTTTTTCGGGATCGCTTAGGCCTTTAAGGCCTGTAAGAAAAGTATTTTCGGCATCAACGCCGATAACATTAAGCCCGATTTTTTTATAAGAACTTAAGACGGTTTCAAATTCATTTAATCGCAACAACCCGTTATTGACGAACACACAGTGCACCCGATCACTCCCAAGCACTTTGGTAAGTAAGGTCGCAACAACCGAAGAATCCACCCCGCCGCTAAGCGCACAAAGAACGTGCTCACCGGGAGCAACTTTTAATGTAACATATTTTTCTGCGGCCGCCAACACCTGTTCGTGTTTCCACGTGGGCTTGGCTTTACACCAGTCTGCAAAAAATCTTAAGAATTCAGTTCCGTATTCAGAATGAGAAACTTCCGGGTGGTACTGCAATCCCATGAATTTTTCTGAAACAAATCCTGCGATATGTTTTGCTGAACGCAATAGTTCTTGGCTACCCGCCGGAATTTTTGTAACCACATCGCCGTGACTCATCCAGATTTTATGTTTCATCGGCCAGCCCATTTTTAAATCGCGGTGCACGTTTTCGTCCCAGCAGATTTCAGTGAGGCCGTATTCACGCGTTGAACCTTTTTCAACTTTACCTGCAAGCTGATGCGCCAGCAATTGCATGCCGTAACAGATTCCAAGAACAGGTGCGATACTTAAAAGTTCGTTCACATCGCGCTTCGGGCTTTTCTCGTCATAAACGGAATTAGGCCCGCCGCTCAGAATAATGCCGTCCGGATTAAATTTTCTGATATTTTCAATTGGTTCATTAAAAGCTTTAACTTCCGAATAATACCCGAGTTCACGCAGCCGTCTTGCAATCAACATTGTGACCTGCGAACCGAAATCCAAAATTAAAAAACCCTGGCGCGTCGTGTTCATAAAATCCCTTTACTCTAAACGGTAGTTCGGCGCTTCTTTGGTAATACTGACGTCATGCACGTGAGATTCTTTCAGACCTTGTCCGGTAATCTGTACGAACTTGGCCTTCGCCTGCAATTCTTCAATGCTGCGTGCCCCCAGATAACCCATGCCGGATTTTAATCCGCCGACCAACTGGTGAATAATCCCGCTGGCATTGCCCTTATACGGAACTTTGCCTTCGATTCCTTCCGGCACAAGTTTATCAAGGTCATACGTATCGGTTTGTCCGTAGCGGTCTTTGGAACCTTTTTCCATGGCCCCGATCGAGCCCATGCCACGATACATTTTGTAAGTTCGGCCTTGATAGAGAATCGTTTCGCCAGGTGATTCCTCGGCCCCGGCAAGTAAGTTACCGATCATAACCGTGTTCGCGCCAAGCGCGAGGGCCTTAGCGATATCGCCGGAGAATTTAATTCCGCCATCGGCAATAATTGTTTTACCGTGTTTTTTTGCGGCCGCTGCACATTTCATGATTGCGGAAATCTGCGGAACCCCCACTCCTGCAACCACGCGCGTGGTACAGATACTGCCCGGCCCCACTCCCACTTTAACAACATCGGCGCCCGCTTTAATAAGCTCTTCAGTGCCTTCTGCCGTTACAACATTACCGGCAACGATAATGACATCTTTAAATTTACTACGCACATGTTTAACCATATTAATCACATTTTTTGAATGCCCGTGAGCGGTGTCGATACAAATGATATCGGCAAGCGCGGCCATCAGCGCGTCGACTCTTTCAGGAGTATCGGTACTCACACCCACTGCGGCGCCTGTAACCAACCGGCCTTTAGAATCTTTCGTGGCCTGCGGATAAGCTTCGGCCTTTTCAATATCTTTTATGGTAATAAGGCCCTTTAAGCGGCCTTCTTTATCGATAACCGGTAATTTTTCTATCCGGTGCTTCTGCAAAATCTTTTTGGCCTGTTCGAGCGTTGTGCCTTCACCCGCCGTTATCAGATTTTCTTTGGTCATGATATTTTTTATCGGCTGACTGACATTCGTTTCAAAACGCAGATCGCGATTGGTCAGAATTCCGACGAGTTTTCCCTGTGAAGTAATTGGCACGCCGCTGATCGAATACTTGCTCATCACCTGCAGGGCTTCGCTGACATAATGATCGGGCGAAAGTGTGATCGGGTCTTGAATCATCCCGCTCTCGTATTTTTTCACTTTTTCAACTTCGAAGGCCTGATCTTCGATCGACATGTTTTTATGAAGAATACCCAGCCCACCGTTTTGCGCCATGATCCGCGCGATTTTATTTTCGGTTACGGTATCCATAGCCGCCGAAATCAACGGCGAATTCAGGTAAAGATTATTGGCAAAAAAAGTTGAGGGCACCACTTCAGTCGGAACAATTTCAGAGTATTGCGGAATCAGTAAAATATCGTCAAACGTCAGAGCCAATTCAAAGCCGGATTGAAAACCTGAATTCATTTAGAGCCCCCTCATAAATTTGAATAAAACTATGTGTCTCAGAGTAACTTATTTGTACCACGTTTTATAGAGAAGATAATTATCGGCTGACTGTTCCAAGAATTGCAACTCTTCTTCATTTAGTAGTCTTTTTAGCACCGCCGGCCGGCCAACAATAAGTGAGCGTGGCGAAAATTTCTTACCCTCGGTCACGAGGCTGCCGGCACCAACAACGGAATGTTCACCGATTTCGGCACCATCCATGATTATTGAACCCATTCCGATAAGCGAACCGCTGCCTATTTTGCAACCATGTAAAATCACATTGTGCCCGATGGTTACGCGATCTCCGACCTCGCAGGAATACTTACCGAAAGTTCCGTGCAGCACGCTACCGTCCTGAATATTAGTTTCATTGCCGATTATAATCGGCATAACATCGCCCCGAAGAGTGGTATTGAACCAAATCGAAGCCTTATCACCAATACGAACATCGCCGATAATGCGTGCGCCTTCGGCTACAAAAACATCTTTACCGATAAGAGGTGTAAAATTACGGGCCGAAATAATCACATTAAATACGCATGGGTTTTGACAATGCCCTGTGGATTCTGCGCCGAAGCGTTCTGGGCCAAGCTTACGATCTCAGCGCTCATCAGCTTTGAACGGTTTATAAAGTTCAGAGTAGCAAAGATCGGAACTTTCAGAAGAATACAAAGGCTCATGATTTCATCGGCCCTGAATTTCAGGCTTTGATACTGCGAATGCCCCTTCATGTAAATTCGGGCGTACTGGTGAATGCCCTTGATTTCGACGAACACGCAACGCTCAAGTTTGATATCAAGGCTTTCAAGGAGACGCTCGGTGAATCGATGGGTGGTTACAGGCTCAAGCGCATGCGCCGACTGCGTCAGCGTAACACCGGCCTCGAGCTGATTTATCGGAACCGGCAAAGTCAGCTCATTGAATTTATCTTTTAAAATCATAAATGGGCGGCTGGCATCGTTTGATAAAGATAATCCGTACGGAAATAATTCAACCAGATCTTTTTCTTCAAAATTAACGTTTTCGTCCTGAGGTTTTGCAAATAGAATGTCGGCTATAAAATGCGGTGTCTGGGGCTTTGTATTTTCAGAATTCATTATTGAACCAATTCTCCGCGCAAGACATTCGGCGATGCAAAAGTAATCCGAACCGGAACGGTTTTTCCGATCAGACTTTCGCTGCCGATGAAATAAACCAGCTTATTCTGCGTGCTGCGGCCCTGAGCCTTCCCCTGCACATTGATCTGCTCAACCAGCACCTGAAGCACCTGCCCGTCATATTTTTTTGCCAATTCAAAAGCCTGCTTTTCGTGAGAATCAAACAGGGCATTCAGCCGACGGTTTTTAACTGCTTCAGGCAAATGGTCAGTAAAAGCCGCAGCCTTTGTAAATGGCCGTGGCGAGTACATAAAGGCAAACATTGTTTCAAATCCGACTTCCTTAACCAGGCTTACAGTATCTTCATATTCGGCTTCGGTTTCACCTGGAAACCCCACGATGATGTCGGTTGAAAGTACCAGATTAGGAATATACTTTTTCATAAGACCTATTTTTTCAATGTACTCTTCACGAGTATAGCCGCGGTTCATGCGGTCTAAAATCCGGGAGTTTCCGCTCTGAGCCGGTAAATGCACGTATTCGCAGATTTTGTCCTGATGGTCAGCCATAACATGCATCAACTTTTCATTGAAGTCTTTCGGATGCGACGTTGTATAGCGAATCCGCTGAATATCGGTGTCGGTCGCAACTTTTTTAAGTAAGTCGGCAAAATCGCTGCCGTCTTCAGACTCATACGAATTGACATTCTGCCCGAGTAGCGTGACTTCTTTAACCCCGCGATTAACGAGGTTTCGAATATCCATCATCACATGACTTAGCGGGCGCGATTTTTCGCGACCACGAGTGTAGGGCACGATGCAGAATGTACAGAAATTATCGCAGCCTTTCGTAATGTTAACAAAAGTGGATACCCCGGGATTCCGCACCAGAGTTTCAACGTGATAAGGGGCGCGGTGTTCAAATTTTGCGTTGATGATCTTTTCTTTTGATTCAAATGTCTGAGCTACGAGGTTCGGAAGAGTATCGATATTATCGGTACCGAAAACAAAATCGATCATCGGCTGATTTTTAATCAGTTTTTCTTTTTCCTGCTGGCCAACGCACCCACCGACGCCGATTTTAAGCTCGGGGTTTTTGTCTTTTAATTTCCGGTAACGTCCCACTTCGGAATAAACTTTATGAACCGGTTTTTCGCGGATCGAACAGGCATTGATAATGATCAACGAAGCTTCTTCCGGCTCTTTGACGACAGAAAAATTGGCCATTTCCAGCAATGAATACATTCGTTCGGTGTCATTAACATTCATCTGGCAGCCGTAGGTCGAAATATAAACGCCGCGCCCTTTGCCGATATCCTGATTAATTTGAGGTGGCAAGGGTCCGAGGAGTGTACTAAGATCTGGAAGAGCTTGATTTTCGTTCATTGAGTGAGTTATAGAAACATCTCGATTTTCAGTCAACATGAACCAAGGAATAAGAATGAATCCGCGAAAAAAAGAATCGAAAAAATGGACGGCGATCCCGGCCGAGTTGGCTAAACAGATCAAAACTGTTTTTGAAGAAAGTTTCAGCGCACATCTCACTGGTAAAACCCTGAAAGTTGAAGGCCGGATCTAT
>JANPPN010000079.1:0-47790 GCA_031428535.1 Bdellovibrio sp.
GTTTTCTTTTTTTTGTAGGGCAATTTGTATTCTCTAAAACTGACTGAGCGGGCTTTTACCAGATCGTCTCCGAAAAGTTCGGTGGCGTTTCTTTCAACTTCAAGTACGGCTAGAAAACAGGCGTAGAAATTTTTTGAGGCAAAGCCCCACGAGCCCGTTACTCGTTTTGATTTAATCATATCTTCAATTTTGACCGATTCGCTTTTTCGCATCATCCGTTTAACGCCACTGAGCCCGTGATTGTAGGCGGTGATGGCCAGCGGCCACGATTTAAGGCTGCGATAATTCTGCTTCATTATTTCGGCGGCCAGTTGTGTAGAATGGATGGGATGATTGCGGTTATCGTAATTGCGGGTAATGAACCCCTGCGGTCTAGCAACTGAAGGCATGATCTGCCATAACCCACTGGCGCCCACTTTAGACTGCGCAAAAACATTAAATGAACTTTCAACGAACGGCAGACGCGTCAGCTCTATCGGTAAATTTTCTTCTTCGAAAATCTCTTCCATTTGCGTGAGGTATTTTCCGGAAAGGAAGAGTGCCTTTTTCATCCGGTCGCGCAGCCCCATCTGCAGCCGCACCTTATTCGGGTGCACGGCAAACTTTTTTGCAAGATTCAACTTGCGGCTTTTAACTTCGATTTCAATAGTTCTGCGCTTTTGGGCATCGGTCATGTCTGTTGCATGAGAGATATCCGTCAGATCAATTTTTCCGAGTATAACGCTCGGGTCATCTATCAGATGGTAAACCCCTTGGGTGGTTGAATACTGCGAATAAATGGCTACCCAGAAATCGACCCGTTTTCGGAGTTCGCGGGTAACTTTAAATCTGGAGTTTTCCGGCAGCGTGGAATCCCAGCCGTTGACCGCAGCTTTGGCGTTTAGACTAAATAGAAAAAAGAATAGTATTGCGAGTTTCTTCACTCACCTATTTTATGCTGTTAAGTAGCAACTGATCAAAAGCTTCCCGAACAATCGACTCGTCCCGTGGACCATTGTAGAGGAATGTGAAGGTTAGAACCGTCCCGTCGCGTTTTCCGGCATAGCCGGCAAGACTAACGACACCGTCCAGATAACCTGTTTTGGCCCGAACCCAGCCTTCGGCCATTGTGTTTTTCATACGTTTCTTGAGTGTACCATCAACGCCAGCGATCGGCAGGCCGTTCAAAAATACCGGATAAACCGAAAAGTCTTTTTTTATTTCGGTGAGTGCGATATTCAGGGAAGCTGCCGAAAATAAATTGTCACGGGTGAGGCCCGACGGATTCTGAAATATCACTTCGCTGCGGCTAAGTCCGATTTTAGCCAGTTCTTCGCGAATGATATCTACTCCGCGCTTAAGCGTTGCACCGGATTTTTGCTCTTGCGCCGCCAGATCCTTAACCAGCATTTCGGCAACAAAGTTATTAGAAAATTTATTCATATCGGCCAGAATGTAACCCAAATTTTTGCTTTCAAAGCTGGCCAGCAGCTCGGTATCTGCCGGCATTTTACCGTTTTCAATCTGGCCCTCAACACTGATTCCGCGCTGTTTTAAAAAATAAATCAGATTCTTAGCGGCCCACAAATCCGGCTCGGCAACATTTTTGTAAATGGCCTTTTCATTATCTCCGGCCCGAACTTCGCCACCAACCGTAATCACTTTTTTTGAACTTGAAATGGTAACCGTCAGCTCAGAAATATCTTTAGTGCCGGTTGCCACAGTTTTAGTGTTATTAAGGAGTTCAAAAAAACCGCTTTCAGGGTCGATCGTAATTAGCGCTTTGTCGCCTTCTTTTTTTGCCGGTTTTACAAATACGTTGACTGAGTTCCAGTTAAAACTCATGGCCCCGACCGGCGCATCGTAGGCGCGATCTACACGTGTGCTTTCGCGGCTTTCGTCATATCTGATTTTATCGAACAGGCTATCATCAACTATGAGGTTGCCCTTTATTAACTTGATGCCCGAGCGGCTGAACTCATTGACCAGAAACCAGAGATTTTCTGAAACAAAAGACGGATCTCCACCGCCGACTAAATAGAGATTTTTGCCGTCCGTATAAAGACGCGTATAGAACTTGTGCCCGATGGATAATTTTTTAACAATCCCGTAGGTGGTGAACAATTTGCTGATTGAAGCCGGGATTTTTTTGGCTGTGGCGTTCAACGAAAAAACTTCTGCGGTGTCTTCAAGAATCTGCAAACTGACATGCTCGGGATTGATTTTGGCTTTAGTCAGAATTGCATTCATTTCTGGGTTGCCTGCGGCCTTGGATTTGAATTTCGTCATTTTTGCATCCACTGGACCAAAGTGCATAAGTGAAATCAAAAACAAGACTGTCGATGCCGAATTAAATATAAAAGTTTTCATTTGTATTAGTATAACGGCAGAATACTTTTATGAAAAGAAAAGATTGGTTATTAATTATTTCGGTTTTGGTCTTCAGCGTTGTTTTTGATCAGCTTACCAAGCGCTGGGCCTCGGGCATGACCAAAGAACATGCTTATGGATTCGTAAAACTGATTCTCGTGCACAACCAAGGAGCGATGCTCGGCCTCTTTTCAGATTTGCCGGCCGTTCTCAGAATTGTAACACTATCAACCAGTGGCATTTTTATTTTGTGTCTTTTTGCGCTAGTGCAGTATTTGATCCCGAAAAAACTTCTTGCCCTCAGAGTCAGCCTTTCGATTCTGGTCGGCGGAATTATCGGCAATGTACTCGACCGGATTCTGTACGGCTATGTTATCGATTTTATTGCTGTCCGCTTTGGTACGTGGAATTCGCCAATCTGGAATGTGGCCGATGTTATTCAGTGGATCGGTTACGTCCTGATGATTTACTACCTGTTTAAACACAGTGAGCAACTCTGGCCCGACCAGAACGACCGCAAAACTTTCTGGGTGAACAAAAAATTTCAGATAAAATATTCGATATTTTTTTCGGTGGCCGGACTTTTTCTGACACTGGTCAGCGCCGTGTTTTCTTACACTTATCTGAAGGTGACACTACAGGAACTCGTCGGCAATAATTCTGTTCTGATCGAGAAGTTTACAAAGCCGTTTATATTTACTTTCGGTCTGCTTTCAATAATGTTTGCTATCATTCTGTTTACGGTTGGAAAATTGATTTCGCATCGTATTGCCGGACCACTTTATGCCTTTGAGCGTTTTCTAAATGAAATTCTTGAAGGTAAGGGGCTCACCAAAAGCGGGGCCGCACTTCAATTACGGACAAATGACGACTTTAAACATCTTGAAGAGCTGGCCGAACAGATAAAAATAAAAATGAATAAAATTAACGCTGAGAAAAACGTGGTGGTTTCAGAATATTCAGAAGAAGAAAGTTAAAATAGTTCAACTTCTCGGATTTTTTCGAGATAAAAACGTTTCCGCTGCATATCGATTCCACATTCGGCCTGAATATAATCCCCGTCGGGATTCCGAACCATTCCAAGCGGCTTAATCGGCCGGGTTTTACCTTTGGTTTGCCCGCCCTCATAAATAATGCTGATCGATTTCTGTTTTTCGATGGCCTTGGCAAGCGCCAGAATTTTTGCATTTTGCGAAGTGTAGATGAGATAGTTTTTCCAGTTCAGATCTTTCTTCTGAATTCCGAGTACACGCGCAAGCGATAAATCCTCACCCAATTTTTCAACACTTTTCAGTAACACCTGCAGGCAGGCGTAAGAGTCGTCATACGCCCGGTGGGCTTCGCCACCCACAAGATTCAGCTCTTTAATGAGGGTCTGAAGTTTATGATTGGTGGTTGCCAGTAAAGCCCGCGAAATAAGGCTCGTGCAAAGATTTAAGTTGTTCGGAAATTTTAATCCATTTCTTTCGATTGCGACGGCTAAAAAGCCCAGGTCGAAAGGGGCATGATGCGCAAGCAAAACTGAATTGTCGACAAATTCGCAGAATTTATTAATTTCGGTATTCATCAGCGGGGCATCCGATACCATTTCGTTGGTAATACCGTGAATGCGTATGTTGTCGGGCTGTAATTCTTTTGAAGGCTTCAGCAGGGTCTGAAATTTACCGACAATTTCGCCCTTAAACCACTTTACCGCGCCCAGCTCGATAACTTCGGCGTCAAGCGGATAAGCGCCGCTTGTTTCGGTGTCAAATGCCACAATCGGAAAATCGAATATCTGCTGTTTTGGATCAAAGATCATCAAAGAAATATATCGGAAGCAAGGCCTTAGGTCTAGCCCTTGATTGCAGGTTTTACCAATTAATTTAACATAGAGAAATGAACAGTTTTCTAATTTTATTAACCTCTATCCTTTTAACGACTTACTGTTTAGCGCAAGACAAAGACCGGGAGCGTGAAAAAGCAAAAAACATCGCCTTCGGCGCGGACAGCGCCGTTTCGGGCGATGCACAACTGGTTTCGCACTTCATCGTTAAAGGGCTTTCTTACAGCGACAACAACCCTGCAATGAACGCCTCTTTTGTTGCAAAGCTGCACCCACAGATCAAACTGGGCATCTGGGGCAGTAATGTTTCAAATCTGAACGCGGTTGATGATAATTTCTGGCTGAAGATTTTTTCAAGAATCAATATTGATTTCAGCGATAAACTTTTCTTCAGTCTTTTTTTTACTGATAACCGCTTTTATAAATCGGACATCCGCAACGGGCAAACCTTCGGCGCCGACTTTAATTTTCGCAACTACGAATTCGGCCTTGAGCTTATGAATAATTACGAAGGCACGCGAAATTCAGCCGGCTATCTCTGGCTGGGCAGGCTCTACGATTACCGCAGCAATCTGAAATGGGGCGGCTATGGCGGTTCGACAATAAGTCAGAGTGCGGCCTATCAGAGCTATTTTGATTTCAGAATTGTCGGGCAATATTTATTTAATTCAATCTCGAATGCCGAACTGGGCGTAACGTTCAATTCTAATTCAGCGCAATTCGGAATTCGCGACGATCCGGCTGTGTATTTTGCGTTGAAATTATATTACTGATTCGGATCAATTGTGGAATTTGACGGATCTGTTTCGTCCCCGACTTTTCTCATCTCGACATCCACCGGATTAACCAGCGACGGATCGTTGCCAAAACCGGATTTGGCAGCTTTACCCTCTTTTTCTTTTCGATTAATAACTTGTTCGGCAAAACTATTGTAAACATTTTTACCCGTATCTTTATCTCCGAAAAGGGATTCAATCTTACGGCGCGGTTTCTTGCTGTCTTCCGCTTTCTGATGAATTGAAATTCGGATGAAACCGATAATTTTTTCCTGATCGGCCTCGCCTTTTTTGTCTTTCACCGAAATGTTTCCGTTCAGATTATTCGAGTTGTGCTCAAACGCGGCCTTAATCTTTGCTGAAACTATTTCAAGACGGTCTTTGGCCACTTTCTGGGCCGTCGTTTCTTTTTTATCCGCGACCGACTGAATAAACAGGGCCGAGGTCACTTTAACTTCGGAGTCCTGCAACCCGGACGTAATCTGAGTCAGGCGGGTCATCACTTCAATAAATTTAACATTCGGTGAAGCTGTGCCCTTATCAAAAAGATAATAATCCGGAATATCAAAATCAAAACCGTCCTGCGCAATCGTTACGTTCTTGGCATTGTCGGTCATTTTGTCGGCCATAAAGGCCGCTACAACCTTTGCAGACCCCATATCCAGAATATTCGGAGTTTTATCCGAAGGTTCGAGAAAACTCTGAAAGGCTTTAAACGGCTCGTTCACCAGATCAAGAAACAACTTCTCTAAAGTGATTTCAGCACCGAAATTCTGAAAATTATATTCGATCATCGATGGCGTCGAAAAATAATCCGAAACCGCTTTTTTGGTTTCTTCAGATTGCCCGATCAGCCACATCACCAGAAAAAACGCCATCATCGCCGTCATGAAATCCGCAAGGGCAACTTTCCATGATCCTCCATGGAATGCGTTTCCCTGCACATATATTTTTTTAATAACAATGAGCTGTTTTCTCTGAGCCATAAATTACGCTGCTGCCTTTTTAATATCTTTAGTTGCTTTATCGAGTTCATCAAAACTTGGGCGTTCTTCCGGCATGATCGAGCGTCTTGCGTACTCGACACAAACCAGCGGCGGTGCGCCTCTTTGTAACGCCACCATCGCGGCCTTTATACATTGTAAAAAACGGCCATCGGCTTCGATATCGGCCATAATTTTTGTTGCCGTCGGATTGATAAATCCATAGGCACCGAAAACTCCGAGCATTGTCCCCACCAGCGCGGATGCAACCAAAGCTCCGATTTTTTCTACACCTTCAGTTAAATGCCCCATTGTTTTGATGATACCCAAAACCGCTGCCACGATTCCCAGCCCCGGAAATCCGTCGCCCACCATTTGAATGGCATGTTGAGCCATGTGCTCTTCAGCATGGATCGCGCGAATATCTCCGTCCATCAGATCATCTACATCGTACGGGGATAAATCAGTTGATAAGGTCATTTTCATGGTGTCGCAAATGAAGGCAATCGCGTGATGATTTTTCATCACTGAAGGATAGGCTTTAAAAATATCGCTTTGTTCCGGATTCTCAATATGCTTTTCCACACCTTGCGGGCCTTCTTTTCTGAAAGTCTGAAAGAGTTGAAACATCATCTGCAATAAATCGAGGTAATCTTTTTTCTGTGGCCCCTTTGCGGTCATGGCATGAAGTGAAAGTTTGAAGCCGGCTTTGATTACCTTCATCGGGTTACCGATGATGTAGCCACCTAGAGCGGCGCCGCCGATAATCATCATCTCGAGAGGGGCTGCTTTTAAGAAAATGGACATGTGTCCGCCAGCTAATAAAAAGCCGCCGAAGACCATGAATATAACGATAGCAATTCCTATAAATCCCATTTGTGACCTCTTTTACATATTTCTGATCGGTTAAAATGAGGCGCGAGTTAACTAGACCCTGTATAATCTAGAAAAAAGTCGAGTTTGATCTGGGCCCGAACAAGCCGTATAATAGGGTATGATTTACCAGTCTAAATTACTTCCACTCCTTTTTGCGCTGCTGTTACCGACCTTGGTACATGCTGCAGGCCTCAGCGTTACCTCCATCTCGCTTGTAAAGCCCTGGCAGCCGAATGCCACCCAAACTCTAAGACTTGAAGTCATTCTTCCGAAAAAGTTTCACGCCTACACCGATCAGTTTAAATTCCTGAACATCAAGCCCGAAGGTTTTAAAGTCGGCGAACTGAAAGCCCGCCCCAACGTTGAGTTTTACGATAAGTTCAGCAAAAAGAAACGCAATGGCCTTTTTGAAAAAGGCAGCCTCGAACTTTTAATCGAAGCCCCTGAAAAAATAGCGGACCCCACCCAGAAAGTTACTTTCGAGCTTCGCCACCAGATCTGCAGCGAAAGCATCTGCTTCCTTCCCAAAAATACCCTCATCGAAGTAAATACAGCCACGGTCAGCACCCCGGGTGCCGCTCTTGTGGCCCCCATCAAAGAAAGTTTTTCACTGCTGCAATCATTTGAAAAAACTTTACAGACGAGCCTGCTGCTTTCATTCCTTTCAGTTTTCCTTGCCGGCATTCTCACAAGTTTTACGCCTTGTATTTTCCCGATGCTCCCGATTACCATTTCAATTCTTGGCTACCATGCCGATCATAAAAACCGCTGGCATAATTTTTCGCGCGCGCTGGCTTATGTGCTTGGCATTGCCATCACGTACTCGTCTCTTGGCGTTGTGGCGGCGCTTACCGGCAGCCTTTTCGGTTCGGCTCTTACAAATAAGTTTGTGCTGTCAGCATTGGTACTTTTATTTTCGGCCATGGCCCTGAGTATGTGGGGCGTTTTCGAAATTCAGTCGCCGGCGTTTATCCGCAATCGACTCGGCACCGGCAAAAGCCGCGGCCTCAGCGGCGCCTTCGTTATGGGAATGGTCGCCGGCATTGTGGCCAGCCCCTGCGTGGGCCCCGTACTGGTCTCGATCTTAAGTTATGTTTCAACCACTAAAGATGCACTACTCGGATTCAGCCTACTCTTTACGTTTGCCATGGGCCTTGGCCTGATTTTTATCGTCATCGGGGTTTTCAGTTCTGCAATTAAAATACTGCCCAAATCCGGAAAATGGATGGAGCTCATCAAATTTGTACTGGGCGCCGGCATGTGGGGCGCAGCGCTTTACTACGCCCAGTTCATCACAAGCGAACGCTGGTGGATCGCCCTTATTGCCGCAAGTTTTGTAGCATTCACCGTCTGGAAAGGTGCCTTTCGCATCCGTAAAAATCTGTTGCTGCAAAGTATTCTGCTGGTGATATTTACATTTTCAGCTTCCGTCCTCCTGCTCAGTATTTTCAAGCCGCAAACACTCGAAAATGCCTTTCACCTCAATGTAAACGAAACCCTCGCTACCAATACAAACTGGGCCGTCTATTCCGATGAAGCGCTTATTGACGCCCAAAAATCCAACCTCCCCGTCATGATCGACTTTCATGCCGAGTGGTGCGCCGCCTGCCACGAACTCGATGAAAAAACATTTTCCACCGCCGAATTCAAAGCCCTCGCCCAAGGCTTCAGACTACTTAAATTCGATGCCACCGAGGATAACGAGCAAATTTCACAGGTTCTACGCAAATATCAGGTGAAAGGCTTGCCAACAGTGATTTTTATCAATAGAAATGGCGTTCTACTTAAAGAACTGACTTTTACGCAATTTCTGGAAATGAACGAGCTGAAGTCTAAAATGCAGGAGGCTCTCAAGTGAGCACAGTTAAATCAGCTTTCACCCCTAAAGCAAAACCGAAAACACAAACGCCGGACCTCATCCGCCTTAACAAACTTTTAGCTGAACGCGGATTGGCTTCGCGCCGTGGCGCCGACAAAATGATCGCCGATGGCATGGTTGTCGTTAACGGAAAAAAAGTTTACGAGCTCGGAATTAAAGTAAACCCCAATAAAGATAAAATCATCGTCGACGGTAAACCGATTAAATCCAAAGCCGAAAACATCTACATCATGTTCAACAAGCCAAAAAATGTTATCACTTCAATGAGCGACCCTCTCGAACGCCCCACGGTGGCCGATTTCATGGGTGAGCTTCCCGCACGCGTCTTCCCGATTGGACGCCTTGATTGGGAAAGCGAAGGCCTCCTTATCCTCACGAACGACGGCGACTTCGCCCAAAAGGTCATGCACCCAAAAACTGAAGTCACCAAAACTTACCACGTTAAACTCGACGGCCAACCGCAAGAATACCAGATCAAGAAACTTTTGAGTGGCGTGTCTATCCCAGGTGGCAGAGTAAAAGCCAAACACGTTGAAAAAATTAAAGTGACCAAATCCAGTTCAAAAAAAACGTCCGAAAAAAATGACTGGTATAAAATCATCATCACCGAAGGTAAAAATCACCAAGTCCGCGAAATGTTCAAAAAAATCGGCTTCGACGTTTTAAAACTTCATCGCGTTGCCATCGGCAAACTGCGCATCGGCACCCTAGACCGCGGCCAAATGGTTTTTTTGAATGAAGCGGCCACTCAGCGGGTTTTCCTGCAGGATCTGCCTGAAGATATTCAACGCCGTAGTGATGTTCGCCATAAATCGACGAAAGCTAAACCCGTTGATGCCAATCGCAAAAAATTTAATAAGAGTTTGGATAAGAAGTAGAAATCAGGTTATTGACTTTTTCGGTACTAAAACCGATAAAGTCTTGTCTTTTTCGGCTTTAATACCGAAAAAGTCTTATAGAAAGATACCTGAAAAAAGCAATACTACGTGATTTAAACAAAAAAATAATCCTCATCACAGGCCCGAGGCAAGTAGGAAAAACCACACTTTCGAAGACCTTTACTAAAGACTATGAATACCTCAACTATGACAATGTTGCTGACCGTAAAAAAATACACAAATCCGATCTGAATTTTGACAGCACAAATTACATTTTTGATGAAATACATAAAATGAAAAATTGGAAACGTTGGCTCAAAGGGCATTACGATATTCGCAAAAAACAAAATGTCCTAATTGTTACAGGCAGCGCCAAGATTGACACTTATAAAAAAATGGGCGACTCCATGGCCGGGCGCTATTATCAATACAAATTATTTCCGCTCGATGTAAAAGAAATTGTAAAGAATTCGAAAATGACTGCAGCTATGGCCCTAGACAATCTGCTTGAATTAAGCGGATTTCCCGAGCCCTTTCTGTCAGGCAACAAAAACGAATACCGAAAATGGCAAAAAACTCATCTGGATATTATTTTAAGACAAGATCTCGTCGAGACAGAATCTGTACAACATATAAAATCTGTAGAGCTGCTTATTGAATATATGACTGAAAGAGTAGCCAGTCCGATTAGTTACAATTCTTTGCGGGAAGATATCGGCACCGATGACAAAAGCATTAAAAGATGGTGCAATCTGCTTGAAGATATTTATGTAATTTTTAAAATTCAGCCCTATTTCAGCCGTTCACAATCCGCAATAAAAAAAGCACCTAAGTACTATTTTTTTGATGTACCACGAATCGCTAATGCGGGCGCCCGATTTGAAAATCTGGTCGCTATTTCACTTTATAAAGAAATCAACTTTCGAAATGACAGCCTGGGCGAAAATTTCAGCCTCCATTATATGCGCAATAAAAATCAAAAAGAGGTGGATTTCGTCATATGCAACAACAAAAAGCCGGTAGCAATGATTGAAGCCAAACTTTCCGACAACAATTTAGATAATGCTTTTTCAATTTTTCAGAAACAGACGGACGATATCCCCAAATATATGCTTGTTAAAAATCTGAAACGAAACACCACTTTGAAAGACGGCACAAAGGTTGTTTCAGCAGCTGAATGGCTTGCTGAAATGACGTGGTAAAGACATCTGATACTGATTACTTTTACACCGGAATGATAGTCGTTCGGAACCGCCTCCAGATCATAGGGCAGAAAGTTTCCGGTGTAGGTATCGTCGCCCTGGTGTTCAATGAAAAATGTAAGCCCGCTCTGGGCCGCCGTTCCGAGGCAATGCGGGCAGGTCTGATATCTATCGTTTCCGGCAAAATCTTCAAACAGCGTCAGTCCTAAATCCCATGACATGCCTTCTGCTACTGCATGACGAGAAACATATTTGTCATCACCACCGGCCTCCAAAAAAGTTCCAATGGCGTAATGAGCGCTGAACCCCTGACCATAACACGAAGCCATCCTGCTGTTCAAACGAGGGTGTTTCTGTTGATTTTTTCAAAAAATGTGGAAAACGATTAGTTAAGTCAAATCGGCTAGTTGGATTATTTTCAAAGAGTAAAAGACCGTATCGGTCACCGAATAAAAGCAAACCACGCACGGAAAAAACAGTTTTAAAAATCCGCAGAGCAGAGCCTTATTTAGGGCCGGACAGAATCTCAAATACGGTAAAAAAATTTTATAATTTAAGTATCCCCGCAAGCACGGTATTTGCGAAAATTGCCGTGATATGGATTATGCGATTGATTCTCCCGATCTGCCCCCCGGTGAACCGTGAAAAATGGCACTAGTTTGCTACAGGATTCAGGGGAGAGAAATTTAAGGACACGAATTTGAGATGTTACAAAAAAAACACAACGAGCACTCGAGTTTAAAACGACCTCAAAGGGCGACTGCATACAGTCAACATCAACGGTGTGCCTAGAAATTCCTTCAACTTTGATGCCCAAGGCAACAGGTTAAGCGGCAGATCCAAAATTCAGGACTTAATGCATTAGCTAACTCAGGAAAACTGTAAGTTATAACCTATTTACTTGAGTTAATTTTATTTTTTGGCTGGGCAGACGATGCGCTGTTATTTTGCGTACTGTCTGACTTTTTAGAGCTGCTCGCTGACAATAAATATTTTGTACATTCGTCAGTTTGATTTGAACAACAGCTCTTAACATCGCCAATAACTTTTTTTAGCTCAGTTATTTCTTTTGCCATTGATTCTTCGATTATATTATTGGGATCAATATCTTCTTTTTCAAAATTATAAACATTTTTTTGCGATGCTCCGGTGAATGAATTAATTCTGGTGATTTCACCATTTTTATTTAAGTTCATCCAGTATGTCATTTCCGAACCTTTTGACAGCGACGTGATTTTTATTTTGTCTTTTGCGCAACTCATGGACTCAATTGATATGTTTGAGGTATCTTCCAAATTGGAATTCAAATTTTTATAAAAATCACAAACTTTTTTATTTTTCAGTGCTTCAAGCTGAACACTTTCACTTTCCTTTAAAAACGTGTAAACGTTGATGTCAACCTTTGCGATTGGCTTACAGTTCTCGTCTAAATTCATGAATCTGTCGTTAACCTCAGCGCAGGCTGAAGTACTTGAAAATACCAGCTCAGCAGCTACGCCTGTAGCCAATTCTTTTTTAGTTATATTCGGATTAGAAGCAAGTTGAGCCGCAGCAGTAAGCCCTGCTGATAATATGCCACCCATAATTAATATTGATTTTTTACCAAGCTTTGCGGCTCTCAGCATAGATTTTTCAAAAGCGCTTGAGCTTACTTTTTTATCTGCTTCTTGAAATGTATCGATTGCACGCTGAGCAATAATCCGATTTTTGTCAGCCTCAACTTTAGATAACTGACTAAATGGCTTCTTCTGCTCTTCGGTAGCCCACGAGCCATTTCTTTTTAACCACTCTTGGTGAATGATGTCACTTGCTTCATCTATAAATTTAGCATCAATAGCTTTGCCGGATTTTATTTTTTTCTCGATTTGCTCTACCGCAATTTCGGCCGAAACTTCATTTTCAAATTGAAATTTTTCAGGCAAATCTTTGTAGTCCATATTTGCAATGTCATAAAATTTTCCATCAATTTCTTTGAGCCTTACTTTTCTTGGAATAATTTTAGTTTTTAAGTATCTGTCTTCAGCCGCAAGTAGTGCATTTCTTTCGGCCTGTAATTCAATTAGTTTTTTCTTCCGATCAGCTGGTAAAGTTTTTGAAATTTTAGATAATGATTTTTCAAGATCGCGATTCGCAGTTTCTAAATTTTTGACCCAGTCAACGCCAGGACCATGTGAGCTTGTGGCATTGTGCCATTTCGCGACCGCCGCTGCTGTTTGCGTATCGATAGTGTAGATGTCCTTTAGCATCGCCCTAGCCTGATTACGTGGGTCATAAATCTGGTCGCGAGCGCTTGCCCAGTCCATATGTAATTTGCTTGCGATATCAACGACTAATTGTGGTTTTAATTTTAAAAATTGATTTAATTTTATTTGTTGGCGAAGTTCGGCTTTAGATAATCCGGCAACCGCTCCCGCACCGACAAATACACCAGCACATGAAGTAATACTAGGTTCAGCTTGACACATTAAATAGGTTTTAACTTTTTCAAGACCCTCTGTCGATTTACAAAATTGGTCATCTGCTGAAAAAACATTTGGAGAAAAAATTAATGCCGATAATAAGAAATAAAAATGTAGCTTTTGCATAATTAAATTTCCCTTTATTAATATAAAGTTTAATCCGCGGCACCGCTTGCGAAAAGCCCAGTTATCAGCAAATGGTCATTATTGTATGCTTTTCTGTTTAGGTACCTTAAAAAATGAATTCAGACAGGGCTTAGGTATAGATGACAATTTAAAAATATATTATGTGAGCTAGAAAAACAATTAAGCAGCATTCTTCAGAACACTCTCTTCTTCCGCTACAAAATCACAATACCGGCACTTCATAACATAAATCCCGTTTTCCAACTGCGAAATCATCAATGGCCCATGCCCATGCGGACAATTCTCATCACCCTTAAGCGCTTCATAAGCAATAACTTTGTCTATCGTGAGCACCCCGATTTTTTCATGTTCAAAACCTTTTAACTCAGGATAGCCTTTATTTTCAATTTCATAATCCCGCAAAAACTGCGCATTATGATCTTTGATCTTACTGATAATCTCGCCCGAAATTGCAATGCCGTTCGCAGGCGCTATTCCGTTAATCCGGCTGGCCAGGTTAATCACCCGTCCGATCGCCGTGTACGATTTAACATGTAAATCACTTCCGTAAAAACCAACCGATGCATAACCGCTTGATAACCCAAGCCGGATTTCAAAGGCAGATCCCCAGAACCGCGAATATATTTCTTGCTTCAGCGCAATCTTATTCTTAATCTCAATCGCAGCAAGAATCGCCCGTTCGAGATAGTCTGACTGCGGAACCGGATCGTTCGTAAAACCCATAACGCCATCCCCGAGAAACTTGTCGATTGTAATGTCGTATTTGAGAAACACGCCCATAACGTCTTCCATGTACATCGAAATGATTTTCTGTAAATCATCACGATCCAGCGTCGAGAATTTGATTGTTGAATCTTTGATATCGACAAACAGCGCACAGATTTCAGATCGGTGCACTTTACTGCTTAAAGTAAACTGACCGGATTTAATTCCCTGAATAATTTGCGGGCTGAACTGTTTACTCAATGAATTAAGACGAATTGACTCTGCCGTTTTTTCTTCAATGATTCGATTACGGCTTTCAACTTCTTCGGCGAGCTGTAATCGGCTGAGATATTCTGCGTTCGAAAGTTTGCTATAGAACCAACGGCCCGTTACGCAGACAACCGACACCGAAAGTAAAAAAGTCGGGTTCAGGAAATAACTAATATTTGGATTTTTTAAAAAATAAATTCCCATTATACCAAAATACGGCACGACAGTCAGAGCCATCGTAAAAAAATAAAAAGGCCATGAAAAAGCAAATCCAATCGAGAGGCCGGTTACTACAATTGCAAGACCAGCCCAGTAGGAAGTAAAGGGGTCACCGATCCTGAAAACCATGTAATTTAGAGACAAAGAACAAACCGCAAATGGCACAGAACAAACATACTGCACAAATCGGAAGCTGCCCCCAGGAAACAATTTTAATGCTTTGTTCGAACCCACTAAAGTGCCAACGACAAGAATGCGAACAAGGAAAAATTCGTAGAAAAACTCACTATAGAACAAGTAGTCCATGCCAGAAAATAACAGATACAAGGCAATAGTGTAGCGGGTACCGAACTTGGTTATGAAAGAATTCAAATTTTTTGAATTTTCCTCGTTCCTTGTTATCATTTATTCAATTTCACCTAAAAAGTGATGCAACAAAATAAATTAATTCTGTTTTGTTCGCTTTCAACCGTCATTTTTGTTCCTTCTATATTAAATAGCCTCTTAAAGTCTTCTTCTCCGCGTAATATTAGAGACCAGTCAAAAAAGGCGAGCATGCCAAACATATTTGTCGTTTCAATATTGAAATTTCCAATGACGAGTTCGCCTCGCGTTCCTAGATGTTTACCTAGAACTTTGCAGGCTCGAGTTGCAACTGCATCAGTAAAGTAGTCAAAGAGTCCTGCGGAATAGATCATATCATATTTACTACTACTTAGCCCATGAATAAGGATTTCTTTGATTCCCTGGTTGACCAACTTCAATTTTACTTTCTTATTTTGTGACATGGCAAATTCAAGAATTGATTTTTGTGCAAACTGCAGAGCACCTTCATCCTGATCAAGAAGGGTAAATTCACAGCGCGATAGATCTTCTTGGGATAATTCCGAAATTGCGACCTTTATTTCTTCGGCTGGACCTGATGCCACTGACAAGAACTTAAGGTCGGTCTCTGCACTTTTTATTTTGCGGACAATTTTCTTAGCTAAGTAAATTGACCTATTCCGAACTGCACTTGGCTCGCCAAATTGTTGAATAGCCTTTTCCATACAACTTCCAAACAGGTTGTTGGCAAAATTATCATTGGCGTATATTTGTGTCATCATAACAAAATCACCTGAATAGCCGCGTGGCTTTTCATAGCTTCGTTTAGTAAGCGGCGATTGAAATATATATTTGCCCATATGATCTCTAAAGTAAGCAAAGGCTGGCTTGAAATATTCGCTTTTTTCCTGTTTGAAGCCCTTTGTCATGCGTTCAAGTGCAATATCGAGTTCAATCTTGATTTGACCGGAAACAACTTCAATCAATGACTCTCTAGATTCATGAAACTCGATCGAATTGTTGAATTCTTTTTCTGAAAAGCTCTTGACGTATTTTTCGTAAACCTCAAGACGGGTAACTAATTCTAACAAAGTAGTTTTGTATTCCACCGGCAAGTCTTTGTAATAATTTTCTTTTTCAGCTAGACCCGAAACAACGGCATTGAAATCTTTGATTCGCATTATGGTTTCGACCGGCAATGCGCCATTGACCACTTCTAGTCCTACTTCAAAACCAAAATCCGCCCTTTTCACCCTCTTTACCAAAAACGGTAGGCTTACGATATGCTGATTCCCGCATTTTATTTCAACGAAGTCTAAGTTAGCACCTTCCGCCAACTTCTCTTCCGACAAAATACCTAAACCGAACAAACTGTAATTCTGAATTTTAAACTTTTTCCCGTCGAACTCCGCGTGAAATATACCTTCAGAGTCGAACCGATTCTGCCTAACCACGAGATTATTTGTGCCCAGCAGATTTTCATGATGTGATAATTTTTTTTGCTCCATTTACACCTCGTGCCATTTATCGGTAAGTACACGGGAATACTTATTTTTTCATTTAAAATCAGAACTAAAGTCGTGAAAATTTCTCGACTAGACTCGACTTAAACCCTTTAAGGACGGTGCCGATAAGCTACCTATGAAAGCAAAAAATATTTTTATTTTGGTTGTGATTATATTTACCTTCCTCGGCGCAAACGCGCAGGAAATTTCGGTGATTGATGTGAAGCGGAACATCACGCTGTCGGATGACGATGTTGTTTACAAAGATTTTTACGTAAATGCCGGCGAGAGTTCAGCCTTGCGTAAAAATATGATCGTGAACGTGAAGCGAAAAATGAATGTGAAAGATGCCAGCACAAAAACAATCGGCGATATTGAAGCCTTAGTCGGACAGATTAAAATTATTCATGTGGGCGGTAAGGTTTCAGTGGCGCGGGAGCATCGATTGGTGCCGCGAGATGAAGAACCGGTACTCGAGCAGATTGGGATAATGTCTGGTGACCGGGTGGATCTGGTTGGTGCGTTTATTGATAATACGAAGCCGGCGCCGAAGAGTAAGAAGGCCGAAGTGAGCTTACCAGCACAGGCACCTGTCGTTAAACCGGAAGATAACAAAACGGCTGAAGCAAACATAGAAACTCCGCAAATCTGAACTTGCCTTTAAATTTGGGCTTTTTAGTCCGCATTTTACCGATTTTGGGCAGGTGCAGACTGCAAAATTTTTCATAAATACCGAATCTGTTAAAAAACTAACTAGCAAGTAGTGGTTTAATGTGGCAAAAATAGTTAATGAGCGAAACTTATTTCCGGATACGAATGTCGAATGTCAGCACCCCGAAAGAGCAGGAACTGACGAATTTCTGCTTTGAAAATAAGGCACTGGGCTTAAGCGAAGTTTTAAGCTTTACCCAACCCGATTTAACTTACGACCCGTCGCTGATTTCGCGCCGGATTCTTGAGCTGGATGTTTTTTTCGAAGTCAAACCGCCTGAAATATTTTTTAGCCAACTGCGCGAAAAGTTTCTGGATATTAAATGCATCACCTCTGAAGAAGAAAATAAAGACTGGCTGTCAGAGTGGAAAAAAGGCTTTGTGCCGTTTAAGCTGGTTGGTAAAACCTGGGTTGTGCCGTCGTGGCTGGAGAAGCCGCCTGAGGCCCAGCATGAAGTTAAAATTGATCCGGGCATGGCTTTTGGCACCGGTACGCATGCCACTACGAAAATGGCCTCTTATTTTATTCATAAATTAGCGCTGGAAAACGAACCCAAATTAAAAAACTGGACCATGATTGATGTGGGTACAGGTACGGCTATTCTTGCGGTTCTTGCCGAAAAGCTTGGCTACGGGCTGATCACCGGCGTTGAAATCGACCTTGAAGCGCGCAGAAAAGCCCGCGAAAACTGCGTTTTAAATCAAACCTCGAACGTTGAAATTACCGACATGCAGATTGATGAAATCCGCGAGCAGTACGATGTTGTGGTAGCCAATATTATTGATGGCGTGCTGATCCGGCTGCAAAAAGATCTGATGAAGGTTATGAAACCCAATGGCCACATGTTCCTGACCGGAATTCTGCAAGAGCGGGATAATCTGTTTTTTGAAAAATTTATCGAGGCCCAGAAACTGAAAGTTGTTAAGCGGATTCAAAAAGATGAATGGGTCGGCTACTGGGTTCAAAATGCGCCGCTACTGGATTGAAAAAAAAAGTATATTTAATGATGTCGTTACTTTTAAGGATGAATTGTTTCATCATATTTTTGATGTTTGCCGGCAGGAAGTCGGTCACCATTTTGAAGTCCTGACTGAAGATTCAAAAGCCTTTCTGGTTGAAGTGATTTCGTGCGAAAAAAAACAGGCCACGGCCAGAATTATTGAGAGCCGTGAAATTGCAAAATTACCGCGGCCTTATATTCACATCGCCCTTTCGGTTTCGAGATACAACGTGATGGATTCAATCGTTGAAAAAGCCGTCGAGATGGGTGTGCATTCGATCCTGCCGTTTGTTTCGGATTTCAGTTTTATCCGCAAGCCTGCAAATTTACCTGAGGGAAAACTGGAACGCTGGCAAAAAATCGTTGTTTCGGCCACGCAGCAATCAGGCAGGGGTGATCTGATGAAAATCTCTCAGCCTATAGAATGGCCAGAAATGCTCAAAACCATTAACCCCGGCCCTGCCAATTGGTGTCTATTTGCATACGAAGGCGACAGCGTTCAGGGCGTAAAAGAGTATCTCAAACTCAAATCGAATACAGGTGTTGAAAATCTCTGGATTATTGTCGGTTCGGAAGGCGGATTTTCTGAAAAGGAAGCCTTAGAAATGCAGCAACTGGGCCTTAATCCAGTCACGCTGGGAAGTCAGGTTTTACGTGTTGAAACGGCTTGCATGACTTTAGTCTCCGTCCTAAAGTATGAATTCGGGCTGCTTAGATAGCGGTTTTGAGGGGTTGATATGGCAGTTAATAACGATCCATTTGAAGAGTTTGAATTTCGACCGATCAATGAAGGTCTGGGGTTTCATCGTAAGCAAAAATCGCAAAATATAGCTGCAGCGGCGCCTCAGACATCAATTCCGGTTATTTCGGCCAGAAGCACAACGAGCCACAATACCCAAACCGCATTTTCAGCACCGCTTCCGCGCCATGAAACCAGCACTCGCCATTTTAATATTCCGGTCATTGAAGACGATTCCATCGCTAAAGCTCAAACCGCAGTTAATGAAATTTTGAAAAACCTCAACCAGAAACGCCAGACCGATTTTAATTTTGAGAACGAAAAACAGCGCGTCCTGCTGAAAAAATCGAAGCCGTTTTTCTTTGCGGCGGCACTTGATGCGATGCTTATTACGGCGACTTTTCTTTTGAGTATGATTGTCATGCTGACAATCACAAAAATAGATCTTTTCATGAATTTAAGCCACGCGGAAAGTTCAAAAAATATTTATTTTGCTACCGCGGGTTTATTTTTCACGATCACTTTTATCTATATGGTTGTTAACCGCGCCTTTTCGGGTTTTACACCGGGCGAATGGGCATTTGATCAGTGTTGTGGTCAGGTTGAACAGATGAACACCTTAACTTATATTCCCCGCCTTGCCGTGCGAACACTGCTGGTGATGGCAACAGGCTTTATTACGCTGCCTGTACTTTCTTATTTATTTAATAAAGATGTGGCCGGCCAGATTGCCGGAGTTACGTTGTTCAGACACCCGAATGCTTAATCAGCCAAGCCCTCCAAGAGTACTAAATTCCGTTACACTCGAAACCGCACTTAAAACTTACCGCTCGGTCGGTAAAAAAATAGTCTTTACCAACGGTTGTTTTGATCTTTTGCACATTGGCCATATTACTTATTTAGAAGAAGCCAAAAAACTGGGCGATGTGTTGATCGTAGGAATTAACTCCGATGAATCGGTGAAGCACCTGAAAGGCCCTACCCGTCCCGTTCAGAACGAAAGTGATCGCTGTCAGATTCTGGCGGCACTTAAACCCGTTGATCATACTATTTTATTTTCTGAAGATACGCCGCTAAACCTTATCAAGAGTGTAAAACCAGATGTGCTGGCTAAAGGCGGAGACTGGAAGCCCGAGCAGATTGTCGGCAGCGAATTTGTGCTGGCACTAGGCGGTTCGGTGGTGTCTTTGAATTTTGTAAATGGAAAATCAACGTCAAATATTATCGAAAAAGCTCAGAACTAAGTTATTTCTGAGCGACGTTATTTGAAGTTTGAATTAACGCTGTAATCTGTTGGGCTAAGGCCGAAAACTCCGACTGTGATGAGCCCAGCTGCCCCAGCACCGGTAATAATGCGCGGTAGGAATTCATCGAGAATGTCGCGACTTCACCTTCGCGACGGTTGCGCGGATCAATAAGACTGGCCAGATCGCCCTGACTGAATTTCTGTAAATTTTCACTTAGGATATTCAGGGATTTGGCGACGAGCACTTTATCTTTTGTGGCCAGCGCCTGATTTAAATACTGAATATTCTGTGGCTGCAAGTAGGTCATAATGGATTGCTCAACATAAGATTGATAACTGCCCAATGCGGTTGCCGGCAAATGCACCAACTGCGAAAGACTTACCAGGGAAGGGACTGATCGTAAGGCCATCAGGCCAATTGCTTTTAGTTTTACATCACTCTGATCAACTAAATCCTGCGCCATGGCCTGATACTCAGTAACTGTTACTTCACTCTTACGATAAGCGGCGATAAATAAGGCCAGATTTTCTGACGTCGGAGCAGCGAAAAGCAGAGTTCTCCAGGCCAGGAATGTTTTCTTTGCCTTTACCGGCGCACGATTATCTGAAACCGGCACCGGGGCATCAGCTGTGGCATTGCCGTTATTCTGATTGTTAACATTATTGACCGGGTGGCTATCGCGCTTCGCTTCTGCACTGTCACGGCTTCTGTCGGCATATTTCTGGTTTTGAAGCTGTTCTTTGATTTTGGTTTCAAGAGCGCGGGCCTGAACAACCTGTTTCTTTTTAGTGTCTTCTTTTTTCTTGGTATCATTCGCATTCTTGGCAATCAATTCTTTCTTTTTCTTATCCAGTTGAGCCGGTTTCTGCGATTGTGGTAAGCCCTCGTAGCTTTGATCGAGCTCTCGGCCTTCAAGTGTATATTCGGAATAAGCCTGTTCAGGACGAGCCATTGTATAATCGATTGCTGAACCACTGGTAAACAGGGGTTCGGCTTTTGAGCCGCGTGCAAGCTGGATAAACATCGCAACAAAAACTGCAATTACCACCAAGGCAATGATCGCGATCGTTCTTTCACTTTTGGTTAAGTTCATATCCATACAAGCTCCTTACCATATACAGGAGCACAATCAAGACCAACACATGCGCTTCATCTATAATATAGACGAAATGATGTGCTCAAATTGAGACACTCTCTATAAAACGCTTTTTTTGGGCACCGCTTTCGTAAATTCGCTAGACAGAAACGCTATTTGCTTGCTGCCGGACAATACCCTACGCGGGTGCCCACTTCAGCCGGAAATTGCCGGCAGGTATCTGGGCGTTTTTCATAAACCGTGCAAAGGCGGGTGTGAGAATTCAGAAAATAACAGTCGCTATTGGGTTTTTGCGTCAGCATGAAAAACTCGGTTCCCTCACGGTAAGATGAGATAAAGCCGTCTTTTTTCAGGCGTTTCGCAAGCTTTTTAACAGAGTTTGCGGCCTCGTCGACACCGGCTATCCCGAGCCTGAGCAAGTCGGAAAGCTTTACTTCTACCGGCATTGAACAGCAGTTGGCCATGCAGCGAGTGCAGTTCTCAGCAGAATATTTCTTCCAGCTTGAAGGCCGGTCTTTATCAACTTTCATATCGAATGATTTAAACAACTTATTTTGATTCGACAATCCTTAAATGTCATTTCGTTCAGAAAATAAACATTAGACGGTAAATTATCGAATTCCCTCAAAAATCCGTATCATTCCGATACGGATTTTTTATTTTTTAATTCATGTTGAGTCCAGTCGAGTCCGATGAGTTGATAACAGGAGGCTCAACGTGAACACTGACTACGATGCAAATATGCTTTATCAATTCATAACCCAGACCCCCGAATCAGCCCTAAGAAAAATGCTGGTCGACAAATCCTTCACCGAATTGCACTTTACAATGCTGATGAAGATTGTCCGCAACGGTGATGAAAAGAAATTCTGCGATCATTTTCACAATTCAACATTTCCAAAGGCTAAATTCAACGCCAACGAAATTAATGCTAAAGAAAATTTCTGGAACGACTGCGCAAAGGCATTCGACTCTCGTGGATTACTCTCACCAGCCAGCCCACAAAAAATTGTGGCCTAGTTTTGACGTATTAATACCTTTTTTAAGATTTGAAAAGGAGCTCGAAACCGAGCTCCTTTTATCTGAAAGAGATATAATATTCAAAAATCAGAAATACTTCGTGGTTGCTAAACTGCCGGCCAAACCGATTTGGGCCCAGGCCTGGCTTCCCGATTGCCGACTCGAAACTTTCGAAAATAAAACCCAAGCTGTAAAAATTCTTAAAAACATCAAAAATCTGGGTGTGCATTTCGAAACCGACGCCAATGCGCGGTTTGCCGAAGGCCTCAAAAAAGAACTGCGCGAACTCAAGCTCAAACGGATCGACTTCGAAGTCAGTTCCAAATTCAACTTTAAATATTTTGCCTGGGGCCTGCTTGACGACAATACGCTGATCATCTGCGAGCAACCCGCCAGTCAGTTTCCGCTGGGCTGGCATGAATTCAACGAAGACAAAGCCACCCCACCCAACCGGGCTTACTTAAAAATCTGGGAACTGCTTTGTCTTGGGTACATCAAGCTTAAGCCCGAAGATGTGGTTATCGATGTGGGCTCAAGCCCCGGCGGATGGTCGTGGGCGCTCAGTCATTATGTTAAAAAAGTTTATTCGATTGATAAAGCCGAACTCGACAGGAAGATTATGGCCCAACCGAACATTATCTATCGGTCCGATGATGCCTTCCAGATTAACCCGGCTGAATTTGCCGATTGCAGCTGGCTCTTTTCCGATATTATCTGCACCCCGCAACGGCTGCTGTCGCTGGTTGAAAACTGGCATACCAACTCGACCGTGCAGAATTATGTCTGCACCATAAAGTTTAAAGGTAACTGCGACTTCGATATTCTGAAAAAGTTCGGTCAATATCTTAATTCGGAGATTATCCATTTGTATCAGAATAAAAATGAAGTAACATGGATAAAACAGGTTAAATAGATGAGTGATGAATCTTTCTATAATAAAATCGATCAGGTCGCATTAAAAGATGCCATAGATTTCCTCGATCACAACAACAGCGAAATCACGATTAAGATTCTTGGCCAGTACATCAAAACAAACGTCAATTCGCGCAAGAATGAAAAACAATTATCCGTACCGAAATTTGATTCTTTTGAATTTTCCAACGAACCGATCAGCTGTGTTTTTCAGATTGAGGATGACCGGTATTTTTTCAGTTCTTTTTTAACCAATGGGCTGGCCGATTACCGCATCGATATTCCGGCTGATATTTATCAGTTCCAGCGCCGCAGCGACTATCGCGTCGTCATGCCCATCGGCGTGATCTATAAATGTAAAATTATCGGCGTCAACGACAACAAAGCCTTAATCAGTGTTGAGGTTCGCGATGTCAGCCTTGGCGGCTGCCTGATTTCAATCCCCGGCCTAACATCGGATTACAATGAAAACGACAAGTTAGATCTTTTCCTGCAGCTGGATAAGTTTGAGTTCCCGAAAATTCCGGTTTTGATCAGGCACATTAAACACGTTGAAAGTCAGAATACCACGCTGATCGGATCGGCCTTTTCAGAACCTGAAAGCGAAATTCGCTCGCAGCTGATGGCGATGCTGATGCATTTAGATCGTGTTAAACGCCGCAAAACTCAGTAAATTAACCAGGCCCGAAACCAGTATAAGCAAGACAATTGCGGTTTTTGGTTTCTTCAGCATAATCAGAAAACTTGAAATAAAAATAAACCAGAACATCGGGTTACTGGCGGAATCTTTATTAATGACGAGCACCATTACCAAAATACTGCCAACAACGGCCGCCGTTGCACCGACAAGAAAATCCGCTATCCATGTTTGCCGGCTAAGCCACCCAACGGCCCGCGGAAACCAAGTCACCATATGCACAAACGGCATTAAAAAAATACCTAAGACTGCCGCCAGCGCACCGGTCAGGCCTGAAATCTGGTAACCTAAAAAGGCCCCGGAAATCGTTACCGGCCCCGGGCTCATCTGGCCGAAAATCACACCGTCGCTGAACTCTTTTAAGGTCAGCCATTGATGCACGTCAACGAAACTGGTTTTCAGCACGGGAATCAGCGCTAAGCCGGTACCGAAAACCACGGCACCCGAAACCAGACAAATCTTAAAGAGCTCGATAACCGCCGGCCAGTCGATGAAAAAAAACGCGGGCGACAAAAGCTTAAGGCGATCCATATGTTTCATCAGCAGAATCGTCAGCAGACCGAACCCGACAATTAGCACGGGCTCAGGTGCTGCATTTTTCCAGCTTAACCACATATTCAACAACACTAAAGGTGCAAAAATCAGATTTCGGTAGTTTGAAATTACCAGACTTTTTAAACTGATCAGAATAACCGCCGAAACCGAAAACAAAAAGCCGTCGAGAATCGGATGAAAAAAACTGACACTCACAAAGTAAGAATAAAAATATCCAAAAAGCAGCATCATTAAGAATGACGGCAGCAAGAAGGCAAAGCCCGCCGCCAGGCCACCACGAAACCCGAAATACCGGTTACCGAGAAAAACGGCCATCTGAAATGCGATCGGGCCCGGCATGGCCTTGATCAGAGTGAACGTCTGATCGAATTGAACCGCCGTCATCTGTGAAGTTTCAGTGACGTAATGCTCGCGCATCTGTTGAATCAGCATCAAGGGGCCGCCAAACCCCGTGGCGCCCAAATACAGAAAGTATCTGAAAAGGTCGTTCATATTTATTTTTTTATTTCTTTATCAAGCTTCTGCATTTGGACTCTATCCTGCCAGACGGCTTGATAGTTCTTCAGCTCAAAATTAAAATCATCAGATTTTTCTTTAAGGTAGTCGTCAAAATTCTTTCTTTTCTCGCGGACATCGGCCTCGTAATCGTCGCGCTTTTCTTTCTGTTCAGCCGCAAAAGTTCTGCGATCTTCATCCTGCTGATTGAAAAATTCGGCCCGTTTTTCGCGATCAACTTTGGTTCGCAGAAATTTATCGCGTTCCTCGGTTAATTTACTGGTAAAGCGCTCGCGGGTTTTTCTTTCAACTTTACCGAATTCCTCGCGCGATTTATTTAGGTCTTTGTTAAACAGTTCGCGTTTTTTCCGCACCAGATTGCTGAATTTTTCCCGGACGGTTTCCGGTGGATATTTAATTTCGCCCATCAATTCGGCCAAAAAGGCTTTTTCGTCGTTCTGATTTCTGATCTCAGGCGGAAGTGATTCGCGCAATTTATCAAGTTCGGCGCGATCTTTGGCAAGGCTGTACTTGGCATCCACCCTAGCGGTTTTTTTTGCTGGCTGCTCGGACACGACATTATTGCCCTCTGCCCAGCGGTCGTATTTAGAATCCTGAATCGGACTCATCTGACATGCAGTTAAAATCAGACCGGCCAGATAAATTAAAATCAGATGAGTGCTCATGAAACTACTTTAACGATGCCGAGCGCGATTTGACAAACGAAAAAAAACACCGGAAAAATTTAACCTTATCTTGATACCTGTTTCGTGCGGCGTAGTTGATTATCAACATCACGTTTTTTCAGGGCTTCGCGCTTGTCGTGAAGCTTTTTGCCTTTGACCAGCGATAATTCAAGCTTTACCCGGCCTTCTTTGAAGTAAACCTTCGAGGCAACGCACGTCAGACCCTTTTCTCTTAAAGCCGCATAAATCTGCTCGAGTTCGGCCCGGTGTAAAAGTATTTTACGCAGGCGTTCGGGCTCGTGGTTGTTGTAACTGCTCGACTTATAAACCCCGATATGCGCATTCTGTAGAAAGGCCTCATTACCCTTAAATGAAATATAAGAATCTTTCAGCTGAATACTGCGCTCGCGGATGGCCTTTACTTCACTGCCCACCAGCACTAGTCCGGCTTCAAAGGTTTTAATAATGTGATATTCGTGTCTGACGGATTTATTGTCCTGAATAATTTGGATTCCCATCAGGCCACCTTCAGAAAGTGATAGAGTGAGTTGATTTCCGGCGGAGACAGTTCTTCTACCCGAATTTTCAGACTCTTATCGTTTTCAACCAACCATTGGTTCAGACCGGCCTTATTGTAACCGTCATCAAGGCCGCTGATGTTCGTACTGAGCACGCGACGGCGCTGCTTAAAACAGGTTTTTACAAAATGAAGATAGTGTCGCTTGTCTGGGATATTGCTTTTTCGCGGCAGAAATTTGAGCACGCGGCTTGAAACTTTAGGGGCGGGTTTAAATTCCCGCGAGCCCGCATCGCAAACGGTTTCGATTGTCCAGAATTCCTGTGCAATAACCGAAAGCATTCCGTAATGTTCAGTCTGCTGCAGGGCCCGGATTCGCTGGGCCACTTCTTTCTGAAACATCAGAATCATGGCTTTCAATTGAATATCATCAAGGCTGCGGTCAATAACCAACGACGACGAAATCTGATAGGGAAGATTACTGACCAAAAGATGTTCCGCAGAAAAGTTCCACGTCATTTGCAGGGCATCGGCCTCGATCACGGTAAATCCGAAACTTCGCCAGAACTCGGCCAGTGCGCGGTCGAGTTCAATTAAAGTGAGGTTCTGATATTTTCCGGTCAGCAGATCGGTAAGGGCACCGCAGCCCGGCCCCACTTCTATAACCAGTTCGGGCTTTTCAGCATCAACGGCCGCCAGTATTTTAGCGATTACCCCGTCGGAAATCAAAAAATTCTGACCGAGCGATTTTTTTGCAAAAATCTGAAGCTCATTTAGTCTTTTTTCGAGTCTTTCCAAAGCCGTCAAAGGTTTCCTTTACTTTGCTTTTACTGCAATTCGTAAGAAAAATCATTCTCATACAATTGTGAAGATGGTCCAAGTGATAAATCATTTTTTTCACCGCGGTTCAATCTTAATATGCCCGTATAACCGATCATGGCGGCATTATCAGTGCAATAACGCAGTGGCGGAATGACGATCTGGTAACCCGGCGCTAGCATCTGCATTCTTTCACGCAGCCTGCTGTTGGCACTGACTCCGCCCGTAATAACTAGTTTTTTGCAATTGTATCTGGCGCTGGCCTTTATGGTTTTCCCCACCAGCACATCCACTATGGCTTCCTGAAACGAAGCGCAAAGGTCGGGGCAACCGGCTTCAATCTCGGTCGTCGACATTTTTTCAAGCAGGCGCTTAGCCGAAGATTTTAACCCGCTGAAACTCATCATCAGATTGTCTTCTGCCAGCAGGCTACGAGGAAACGCAAACTGATCAATGCGCCCCATTTTTGAACTTGCATCCACTTGCGCCCCGCCCGGATATCCAAGGCCCACCATTTTTGCGAATTTGTCGAAGGCCTCACCTGCAGCATCATCTCGTGTTGAACCGATGACCGTGTAATCCGAAAATCCTTTTACCCAGTAAAGGCTGGTGTGCCCCCCGCTGACGGCCAAAGCAATGTAGGGATAGTCAAATCCGGCCGGCGGCGAATAGGTTTCGTCGCTTAAAAAAGGCGCGAGCAAATGGCCTTCAAGATGATTCACACCGATCAAAGGAATGCGATGTGCCTGCGAGATGGATTTTAAAGTCATGATCCCCACGATGAGCGAGCCGATCAGCCCCGGCCGGTTAGTAACGGCAAGGCCGTGAATGTCGGGCCACCCGAAACCGGTTTGCGTGAGCGTATGTTGAATCAACGGCAGTAGCGAAATCGAATGGTTGCGGCTTGCGATCTCCGGCACGATTCCGCCATATGGGGCATGTTGCAGATCCTGATTAGCCGACACCTGAATCAGCACCCGGCCATCGCTTTCCACAATGGCAACAGAGGTATCGTCACAACTGGTTTCGACGGCGAGAACTCGTTTTATTTGGTTCACGGTTATTTTTTGAGGCTAGCTAACCGGGCCTTTGATTTTTTACCAGCCGTGGTTTTAGAATGATTGGCGACAACTTCTTCATAAAATGCCATGGCTTCTTCTTTCATCCCCAGTTCCTGAAAACAAACACCGATTTTGTATTTGGCATCCGGAACATTTTTTCCGCGCGGCGATTCGTCGGTGTATTTCTGGAAGTTTAAAATTGCTTTTTTCCATTCCTGCTTTGTAAAATTTTGCTCTGCGGATTCGTATGTACCCAGTTTTTTTGTAGCAACGGTTTTGCCTTCGGCCTCATCGCTGCTTTTTTCACTGGTTTCCGGAGTTTTTTCTTCAGGCTTAGGTGCCGCTTCTGTTTCGAACTTATGAAGTTGAGCTTCCATTTTTGCCAAAGCTTCCTGCAACAATACAATTTTCTGGGAATCCTGCGTCGTCAGTGATTCTTTTTCTTTTACCAGTGCGGTCAGTTGGTTTTCCAGAACTTCAACTCGCCCATTCAGATTACGGATAAGCTCATCCTTTTCTTCTGCGGGGGGCTGTGCAACCGCGACTTGAGCCTCCATCTGATTTTCTACATTTTTTTTACCATACACTGCTTTTTGATCGGTATCGGAAACTTCAGATCGTGTTTTCAGACACCCTGAAAGTAACACCGCAATTGAAAGCAAAATAATTCTGAACCTAACTTTATTTTTAACTTTATTCACAACACTTCTCCGTTACGTAAACGTATGAGGCGAGCTGAATTCTCTGCTTTTTCAGCAGCAATCCGGGCTCTGTTAAAAAGTTCGATCGCCTGTTCGTATTCACGTTCATTATAAAGAATCCGGGCCTGTCGATAGAGCTCTTCAGCCTCATGCCAGTGTCCGGGAGAATAGCGTACGGCCTGCACAGTTTTTGCCGCTTTGATTGCCGTATCTGCTAGGGTGTATTCAAGAATGGGCGGAGGAATATGCACGCAGCCAAGCGCGCTTACTACGAAAATGGAAACAATTCCTGTTCGCCAATTCATTATTTTAAACCTACTTTGTCGGAACAAAATTCGCGCGGCGATTTTGAGCCATTTCTGCTTCTGAATCACCGGTCGCAATCAGTTTTTCTTTACCGAGGCTGGTTGTCGACAATCGATTTTCGTTTACACCTAATGTAACCATCATGGCTTTAACGGCGTTTGCACGACGTTCACCAAGCGACAAATTGTACTCTGTTGAACCTCGTTGATCGCAGTGACCCTCAATCAGTAATTTAGCCGAAGCATTTTTGCTTAACCAAGCTACATTGCCATTCAATTTCTGTTTTTCGGCATCGGTAATTGTCGCGGCATCGTATTCAAAACGAATGCTTTTCAGACCATCAATTTTTTCACTGTCACTTCCCGCTGCTGAAAAATTCATAGCTGACGAATCTACTTTTTCAGTTGAACCGCTGGCTGTCGTTTCCGAAACTATACCACCGGTACCGTCTGCATTTTTCTTTGAACTTGCACAACCTGCCACCAATGAAACCAAAACTAACGACAACAACAATTTTTTCATTACCTACTCCTTGTTTATACTTTGTCTCTTAATAATTTCTCTTACTAATTATTGAACCTGACTATCTTGGCAAACTTTAATGGACAAGTCACACATTACTCGTCAAAATATCTCTCTATGAAAGAAAAGCTTTTAATCGTTTTTTTTGTTGCTTCGTTTTTTGCTTATAATATCTCATCAGCTCAACTGATAGGACAACATGACGAGACCTGGAAGACGATAAAGACCGAGCATTTTGATATCATAATTTCTGCTGAGCAGCAAGACTTAGGTCTATACTATGCCCATGCGGCTGAAAAAGCCTACAAAAATTTGTCTGGGGTTTTTTCGCAAATGACAGAGCGTATTGTCTTGATCGTCAACGACACAACCGATGTTACAAATGGCTTTGCTACGCGCATCCCGTATCCCTATATTATGGCTTATTCCGTGCCCTCTAACGAACATGATTCGCTTTCCGAGGCTGGCGATTGGGCGCGCGAGCTGGTTACCCATGAACTGACTCATATTCTGCAGTTTGAACCTGCCACCGGATTTTACGCGTATCTTCGCCCGCTCTTCGGAACAATTATTGCGCCGAATATGCTCACGCCCGCATGGTGGAAAGAAGGCATGGCCGTCGAAATGGAAACGCAGTTCACCCCGCGAGGCCGCCTGCGCTCCACGTATCAGGATGCCTCGGTCAGAAGTTTCGTTCTTGAAAACAAGCTCAGTTTGCAGACAATTGAAAAAGCCAACGAAGTATTGCCATCGTGGCCCTACGGCGCCCGCCCCTATCTTTTTGGTTCGTTGTTTTTTTCCCAGCTGAATTTTGAAACTAAAGACCGAAAATCCGCAGTGCAGCTGGCAAACCGCCAAGGTGAACGTGTGCCGTTTTTTATTGAAGAGCCGATGAATGAACTGACTGGGCGCAGTTACGAAATGCAATATACCGCCGCTCTTCACAGGGCCGCCGAAAACAGCAATAACCAGCTGAAACTGCTGAAAGGCTTTGAAACTTCCAATCTTGAACCTATTGTGCAGGAAAACGAATCTTCGTTTCAGCCGCGCTATTCCGAACCGCACAAGCTATTGGCTTTTATTGAAAGCATCGAAGGTAAAAATACCCTGACGGTGCTTGATGCGAATAACACAAAAATTAAGTTGAAAAATCTACCGTCAGGCCTTATCCAAAGCATCGACTTTCACCCAACCGAAAAAAAAATCCTCTATAGTCTGATTGACAGTATCGATTCCAAACATCTTTATTCGGATCTCTATGTTTATGACCTCGATACAGAAAAATCTGAACGCCTGACCACTGCACAGCGCGTGCGCAGCGCCACGTATTCCGACGACGGGGCCCGCGCCGTATTCGTTACAACTTTCGGGGGCCAAACTCAATTGCGAATGATCGATATTGCAAAAAAAGAAGTTCGTTTTGTGCAGAACCCGGAACTCGGCACCCGTTATGAGTCGCCGCTTTTCTGGGACGAAAGCAATGTCTTGGTCGTTAAAGTTGATGCTGCCGGAGTTCGCCGTTTGCTCAAAGTAAATCTCGATCAGCAAGTTGAAAGCTTGGTGGCACTTGATTTTCCGCAGATCCGTTTTTTGAACAAAATCGGCACGTCGCTCTATTTCGTTTCTTCAAAAAACGGCGTCAATAATATTTATGTTTCAGATGATTTAAAAACCGGCGTGCCAGTGTCGCATGTGCTGACCGGCATCTGGAGTTACGACATCAGCGGCGACGGAAATACCGCATGGACTTCTTTAATGACAAGCACAGGGTTTAAGGTCACCAAAGTTAAACTCACGCGATTTACCCACGAACTTCCGGTGATTGAAAATGCGATTGAAAAACGCTACCCTGCATACAGCGAGCCGGAATTCACCCCGAAAAAATACGAAATCACCGACTACGAGGCCTCGGGTTATCTGCTGCCGAGTTACTGGATTCCTTTTATTTCAACGAGCAGCTCTTCAAACGGGATTTTCCTGCAGGCGCAGACCACCGGTCACGACCCATTGAACCGGCATATTTATGCGCTCTCGGCCAGTTACGACAGCGAACTGAAAAAAGGAAACTTCAGCGGCGCTTACACCAACTCAACTCGGGAAGTTCCATTTTTACTTAGCACGACTTCGCAAAGTCGGGCGCTGGGGCATGTGCTGAATATTGTTCAGACCACCACTCATGCGGTGTCGTTGTTGCCGGATATGTTTTCAACCAACAAAAATCTTGGTGTGCAATTCGGTGTTCAGTTGCAGGAAACTTATCTGGATTCCAAATCGCGGCACGCCGGCCCGTTTGCACAGGTCGTTTACAAAAATTATGAACAGAATCTGTTTCAGATTTCACCGCAATCGGGCTGGGGCGGCCTTGTTAGACTCGAAAAAAATTATAAAGTTTACGATGAACTACTGAATGTTGCCGAGGATTATGAAAAGATCTCATTTTCGTGGACGGGTTTTGCCTCGCCGTGGCTACCCAAGCATCATGCCCTGAAAGCCAAAGTCAGCGGTCTGGCAACTTTTTCAGACGCCGTACGCAGCCGATTCGGGTCAGGTAGTTCGTCGACTTTTCTTGAAGAAGACGGCCTGGCGCCCCAGTTTGTGATGCGGGGCTATGCCTCAGCGCAGTTTTTCGGAAGAAGTCTTTGGAATACAAATCTTGAATACCGGTTTCCGATCGGACGGCTCGACCGCGGCTCGGGTTCTGACGCCTATTTTCTGAAGCGGATTTCCGGCGCGGTGATTGTTGACGGCATTGGTGTTGAAGGAGGCGGGCTCGATGTAAATCGCGCAACTCAAAACCTCAAACTGAATGATAGCATCTGGAACTCAGGCGTTGAACTCAAACTCGAAACCACAGTCGGTTACATTTTGCCGATGAGTTTTATTCTGGGGTACTATTTACCGCACTCGTCGGTTTTTGCTTCGGGATCTCAATTAGGACTTAGCCTGCAAATTGGCGGCTTTTGAGATTGACAAAAATAGCCTCTGCCTAGAAAAATAGAAATGAGCATAGGAGTTGCACATGGAAATCAATAAACACGAAAATAAGACGTGGATACGCGAACTTGTTTCTGCCGACGAACAAATCGAGAAGTCGGTAATGATTGACATGAACCTGGGCCTCGACACTCAACGAATACTGGTTAATGAAACGATCACATTCCTGCTGCGGCTTAAAGCGGATTTCGCGGATGCCGCCGGTAATTTCAATGAAATGAAACCTTCGGCACTCGGCCGGATTAAAATTTATGGCATTGCCAAAACTCATGCCGATTTCATGTTGTTCCGCAACGGTTACAAAATGATTTTTTCAATAAAAAATTCGGGCCTGATCAGTATGCGTTTTCACTACGTCGGCAATCTGGCTATTCCGCAACCGCAACAAAAAGAAAATGTCACGATTGTCATGGATGAACAGTTGATCGAAGCCAAATGGGGCGCGTTCGAAGAAGTTCTCTGGGCATTCAAAGGTCTCAGCTTTAAACCCGAATTCCTTGTACGCCATTATCTGACGACTTTTATCAAGGAAAGTTCAAGATAGTCTGAGGGCTGGTTATTTTTAAAATCGTTTGTAACTGATCCCTTAAACTTCCTATCCTCTGGAGTTCGAGGTGGATGAAGTTGCGGGGTCGGTTTTATAGATCTGGTCCCAAGTCATCTTTTCAATTTTTTTAACTGTTTCGTCGACTTGATTAAATTCCGTCATTTCAAGTTCTAACAATTCAGCCTGCAATCTTGGAAACACGAGATCACATAAGACGAGCTGATGTTGAGCTGAGACTTGAGTCTGAGTTTTCTTATTTGCCACGAGATCGTTTTTGCTTCCTTAGCTGAGCAAAAATATCGCTCGATTTGGAATCTTTTTTAAACTTACGCTCTTCCCAGTCGTTAAATTCTGCAAGAGAATCTTTAGCTGCTTTTGTATGAAAGGTTTTTTGTGAATCTGCAACGAAAACACCAGCTCGAATATAAAGTTCACCTTCAGCGATTTCTTCAACAATAATCTGTCGACCAGCCCATGCTTTTCCAATGCTAATCTGCCCGTTACTTGCGACAGTCAAAAGTTTAGTTTGCTTTGCGCCTCTGAATTCCTCCATACTTCAAATAGAATACTGTAATTTCCTAAATTAAGTAATTCCTAATATCCTATAGGTATCGAGCATATGAAACTTGGGCTGTTCGTTGAAGACGTATCAATATGGCTCGAGTGCCGGAACGGTCGATTTTATATCATATTGCTGTTGCTGTTGAATTTGAGTTGGTGCCCTCAACATACACGAATATCGAACCGCGATACTGGAAATGTGTGGTTTAAATTGATTTGAAGCTAACGCGAGAACCCTAAGCTAACCAATTCTCGAACTACATGCTTAAAGTACCTATTTTTTCAGAAATTTCAAAGTTTTTTCAGACAGCAAACTGATGGCTTCCAACTGAGCCTCAAGCCTGTCACGGTCCATCGGCTTCTGTGATTTATAGCTCTCACTTTTTATATCTTCTATTTTTTCAACTTCAGTAGTTAATTTGGAAAGTTCATCTGAAAACTCTTTCGGGACAGATCTTACAATCAGTCTTGCAGAATTGTAAAGTAGCCGATTTGTGGTTACAAGACTGCCCGTTTCAAGAACCGACTGCTCTTTTGAAAACTCAGGAGTTGTGTATGTTGACTTCAGCAGGCCCAGTGCAAATTTCGCCCGAGCATCAAGCAAATACAGATGCTTCAGTTCCACTTCAATAAGTCTTTCTGCCAGCGGCCCTCTCGGCCAGTTGGTCGCAACAACGATACATTCCCAGTAAAAATATCCGGGATTCGAAGGTTTTTTATAATCCGGTACGGAAATCAATCTGAAATACCTACTTAAGCTTTCCCATTCCTTATAGGGAGTGAGGTTTTTGCTTTGCTTAGCATCTTCCTCTGCCGCATCTATAAACCCATGTGAATAAGTCACCACAACTTTCTTTGACTCATCAGACGCATTCAAAAATGTCAGTTTAGTTGGTCCGGTTTCATCCAGAATTTCAGCGCTTTGAACTTCTGGAAGATCTGGATTTTTAGAATTCAGCAATGTGCACTTCAACTGGTCTGAGAACGCCAAATCCGAAAAAAACAATGTAACCGCCAAAAAAAAGAATTTGTTCATAATCCACCCTGTATAATGTCACTACTACCCCCAGCTTAAGAGGATTTCAAGTTAAGAGATCGCCCTCGGCTAAATTTAGGTAAACATTTCTAACTGATCCCCTACATTGTTCTTAGAAATCCAAATGAGATTGTTAAGCCCTTGTTTTTAGGGATGTTTAATTAATTTGGCGTTGTAATATGTGATCAATTTTCAAATCACAAAAAAGTGAGACAAAAAACTGATGAATTTCAATTGCTTATGCTTCTTTAGATCTGAGCTAAGAACAATTTAGGGGATCAGTTAGTAAAGCTTACGCCACCGTGCTGATGAGCTTTGACAGCCTCACGACCGACAATGCCAGTGGCTTCAACCAAAGTGCTAGCGGCACCCATAGCTATAGCCACGAAAATTAAGCTTCTTCTAAATTGAACTACACCCATCATAAAAACCTCCGTTTAAAAAGGCTCTCGATAACCAAAATGAATAACGATGCGAAGGAAACTGCTCTTACTGATGTAGCCAAAGTCGTAATAACTTAATTTCTGAATTCCCCCTATGATGGGGTAGAACCGTATTATCGAACCAGTACCTTGACGGCTCAACTATTCGATATGACTTGAAAAAGCCGTTTGCTGTACTTGTAGAAATGAAGAAAAACGATGTTGGTGCCCTGGGCCGGACGTGAACCGGTACGCCCCATTCCTGGAAGCTCAGGATTTTAGGTCACATCGGATGATTTTGTATGTACTGGTAAATACCAGGCCTGACCGGAAGATTTCTAAACTTCCTATCCTCTTAAGCTCTAGCAATTAAATATCAGAATAAAAGGCTCAAGGGCTTATCAACCTCACAGATACTTTGGGCCTAGGCTCGCGCCGGAGTTTAGTTGCACCCTAACTTCGTGGGCAGTTATAAACCACTTTGACTGTGCGGCCCGCGGGTACAGCCGGATTAAATACCAGCGTATTATTCTGCACGCTGGTGGTCACACCGCTCATGAGCGGCGTAATTGTAACCGAAATGTCTCCGGAAGGTGCGCACTCAAGCGGGACCGACGCCAGTGTATTCACAATTCGGTCTTTAAAATAATAAAGATTTTTTGAATAATCGGCATCGCAGATGCTGGTGATCGCCCCGCCGGTTAATTGCGAAAGCTCATTATATTTGTGGCCATAATGGGCTTTCGAACCTTCGGCATCCTGCGCGGCCATACAAGTTGTGTCGCCGGGTTTTACGATGATTGAATTAAACGTAAATCGTTTTGCGACTCCGAACTTCTGCTTTATTTTATTTACAAATTCCTGCGGCTGATCGTCAGCTTCGAGCAATTTAAATTCGTCGGTATAATACTGATACGTGGAATTTCCGCCGACCGATCTTTCATCTTCGTCTGAAATCAGAATCACGGCTAACGAAGCTTCCGGACGGTAGCATTGATTGTAAACCGCATATTCGGCACTCCACCAGGCGGCCTTGATCCCGCGTTCATCATCGGTACCGGCCCAGCCCGCACCAATCGAAGCCACCGTATCCGTAAAAATATCGTAAATCATATTCGGGTCGGCGGCACCCGCTTTAAGAATCCACGAAGGCGAACCAACATACTTAACCCAGTTTCGCGAAGCACCCCAGTAGTATACACCGTTATTGTAAACATCCTGAGACCTGGTCACGGTGGCACAAATCTGCCAGTCGATTCCGGAAATTGTTAAATCCGCCACGAAGTCTTTCATCTTCTGAGCCAATTTCGTGTTATCAGGTGCCATCGATTTAGAGTCATCAACCACCAGCAGAATGTCCACTTTGTTGTCGGTTGCCTGAACAAGTTTTTCATACGTAACGACACGTACCGGATTGTAAACCGGCGCAATCGTCAGCTCGAGCGGCGCTTGGCTTGAAAAACTGTTGTAGTTCGGAGCGGTCGCCGTCAGGTAAATTAAATAAGTACCCAGCCCCTGTGCGAGAAAGTCTCCGGTTGAAGAAGCGCCGCTCAGGCCATTGATCGCCACCATCGAACCGGCTTTATAAACTTTCCACGTGTGAACTGCCGAAGACGGCATACAGCCCGAAGTTACTACCGGATTACTATCCGCAGGCGTGATTGTTAAAGCTACCGAGGTATCGTTGAGTCTCGGTGCACAATTAAGCGTTAAACCGGCGCCTGAAGCATCAACCGTAATTGTCAGTGGCGTTGTGGTGGTCCAGCTCTTGTAGCCCGTCATCGAACTTGTCAGGTAAATCAGATACGTGCCGCTGCCTAATGCCAGAAAATTCGGATTGGAATTGGCCCCGATCAACCCCGGAACCGAAACGTTTGTTCCACTGCGGGTTACGGTCCACGTGTGAGTAGCCGTTGACGGAAAACAACTGCTGCTAATCAACGGATTCGGCGAAGCCGAAGTCAGTGCTACATTTGTAAGTGAACCATTAATTCGCGGATTACAATTTATCGCCGGCAGCAGCGGCGGCAGATCTGCAATCGTAACGATCAGTGGCGTGGTGCTTTGCCAGTGGGTCGAACCCACCGCTGTTGTATAAAGATATAATTTATATTCTCCGGGCCCATAAGATTTAATATCCGGTGTTGAAGTTGCGCCACTCAGGCCCGCAATGACAAAAGCTAAGCCATTCTTGGTAGCCGTCCATACGTAGGTTGAAGCCGGTGGAACACAGTTTGCCGTAACGACCGCATTGGGGTCGCTTGAGGTCAGTGCAAGGGTGGTAAAGTTAGCGTTTAGTTTTGGTGCGCAGGTCAGGCTGTTTCCGAGTGAAGCACCCGGCACAACAAATTCGAGTGGCCTTGCCGCAATAAATGAATTGAGGCCCCCGCCGGTTTTTGAGGCGGTCAGGTAAACGTAATAACTGCCCTGGCCAAGCCCGGTAAAATCAACATTGGCAGGGTTGGCACCGTTTAATCCCGGCACACTCACCGCAACAACACTGGCATCTGCTCTTTTAACAACCCAGCTGTAATCAACATCCGACGGCGCACAATTGGAAGAGATCGAAGGCAGCGCAACACTCATAACATAGCTGAAAGTGATCTGGTTTGAGTTTATTTTGGGATCGCAAACTATTGCCGAAGTCAGGCAGGCATCGCCCACACATTCGGTACTGGCAATAATAACATCGGCTCTTGAGAATTTGACAGGCGCGCAGGATGTAAAAAACGAAAACATTAAAACTGCTATTAGTCCGAACCCAAGCACCCGCATTCTATTCCCCTATTTGACTCATTTCAGGTTAATGCAAAACCGGTCCTGATCCTAGGGGGCTTTAGTCTGGTTATTGCAATTTAAAACCAAGACGATTAAGATCGGCAAACTTAATAGACTTATGCAGCAGTTTTAACGGAAACCTCTAATTTTAAACCCGCTCTACGAAGAGAATCTCGAATTGCACATTCAATGGCAAGAGCTTCTGATATTCTGCATTTTTTTGCGATTTTAGCTGCGAGTTCAATGCTTACAAACTGTCTACCTTTTTCGATATCACAAATTCCACTTCTTGACAGATTTAGCATTTTTGCCAGGCTAGATTGAGACAAACCATTCATGGTTCTAGTCGCGCGCAAAAAACCACCAAAAGACATTGGCCCTAATTCTTTTTCTAAAATCTTACTGAGATTTTTAATACTCATGCTTATTTACCTCTATAATTATTATCTCAACAGTCTCTTGAATTGCTTTTCAGCAAACTTACCTATCATCACTTTGGTAGCAATGGCCAAACAAGATCCCTATCTTGTACTGTGTTTTACAGTACGTATACATTTTGTCAATAATGAATGTCTTAGTGAGCAATAGGTACGCCGAGGCGGGCTTTAGTCTGGTTATTGCAATTTAAAACCAAGGCGATTAAGATCGAAAGCCATGGGCTTCGGCATTGAACTCTGGATAGAATATTTATTACGTTTTGCACATTTGGTTTCAGGCATCGCCTGGATCGGAAGTTCATTTTATTTTATCTGGCTCGACAGCGCTTTTAAAGCCCCTGAAAGTCCGCGCCGCAATGTGGAAGGTGAACTTTTTATGGTGCACGGCGGATTTTATTATCTCGTCGAAAAAAAGAAAATATTTCCGGGTGAGCTGCCCAAAATTCTGCATTGGTTCAAATGGGAAGCCACGCTGACCTGGTTAACGGGATTTGTGCTGATGATTGCAGTTTATTATCTGCGCGGGGCCAGTCTGTTGATGGACCCTGCAATACTGAAGATGACTCAGGTTCAGGCAATTGTTTTAAGTCTTTCGTTAGCTGCCGCATTCTGGTTTATTTATGATTTTATCTGGCATCGACTACCGAACAAATCTTTTAATATTATTAGCTCGTTACTTTTGCTTGTGCTGATGATTTACGTTAATGCCCGCTCATTCAGCGGCCGAGGCGCCTTCATTCAGACCGGTTTTATGATGGGCACAATGATGCTGCTGAATGTGTGGGTACGGATATTACCCGGGCAGCGTCAGATGATCGAAGATGCCCAAAATGGCAAGGTGCCCGATTACTCATTCAGCGGCAAAGCCAAAGTGCGATCCGTGCACAACACTTATTTTATTTTTCCGGTGTTGTTCATTATGCTCAGCAATCACTATGGCGCTATTTACAATCACCCGCAAAACTGGCAGCTACTGATCATTCTTGCGGTTTCAGGTGCGCTTGTCCGGCATGCTATGGTTACCCAAATTCCAGCCCAGCGCTGGATATTATTTCCGGCAGCTCTAGGTCTTGCGGGCCTGGTATTCATGACTGGTGCCGGCTACAATATCGCACCGGCAAATGTTGCGCCGATTGCGTTTTCACAGGTTCAACCCATATTTCAAAGTCGATGCGTGAGTTGCCACAGCCCGCAACCGGTCGATGATGTTTTTAAAGTTACGCCGAAAGGTATTTCACTGGTCAGTGAGCAGAATATTCGAGCTGTGTTACCGCAGATTTATGAGCAGGTGAGCGTATCCAAAATTATGCCGCTTGCAAACAAAACCAACATGACCGACGAAGAGCGCAGATTGGTGACCGAATGGGTCAGTCAGCAAACACGCGAAGCCTATTGATTCCGCCATCCGGGAAAGTTCTTACTTTAATCTGCGAATAGGCCAAACCGTCTTTGATGCGGAATTCTTTCTGATTTCCGGCATAGGCTTTTACGTTGGTTTTCTTTACCAGCGTAATCCATTCACCTTCACATAAACCATCAATACTGATTTCACGCGGATTATTATTTAAAAAATACTTGAAATCAAAAATGATCCGGCCGATAACACTGCGCTCAGTTAATTCAATAACCACTTCTTCTGAATTATTTCGGTCGCGGCTGCGCGCCGATTCAAGCCCATCAAACATATTGATGGGCGGAAAAGGCGAAATCAACTGAATTGCCGGGCTGTAATGCTCGTTCGTTGCGGTCAATAATTTTGCTCCGAAAGCCAGCCCGCTTAAATCAACCGGCAGTACCAGATTATTCCGGATGATAACTTCGCTGTCTGCATCAAATTTTAAACTCAGGGGTTTTGCAGTTTTCGGAATTTCATCAGGGAATCTTTCACAAACTTTCATTGCAAATTTCAGCTTTTCATTTTCCGGTAAATCTGCATAAAGACCAACGCGGGTTAAACCCCCGTCAGGATACATTTCAATTCTGACGGTACTGTATTTGCTGTCGGATGACGGTAGTCGCAAATCGATAAAGGAATGCCCCGTCATTAACTGTTTCGGAAGAATTTCGACCCAATCACGATTGGCGTCGCGCCCCATAATTCTGACAAATTCGGCCTGATTGCCATCATGGAATTTTGTTGAAAGCGCCGCAAATTGTATTTCTGAAACTTGTGCCAGTTCCAGTTCTACAAAATCAAAGTCGCAGAGGTTGTGCCGAGCGCTCTCCCAGCTGTCCATAACTTTTCCCTGCTTGCCAAAAAGCGCGGGATCAAAAACCGGAAGGTAGCCGCTGATCATATTCTCGGCGCGCGCAAATTTTTGATTGGAGACTTTTCGAATGAACGCCTTCGTCAGCAGATTGTAAGCTGCCACCGGATCTGCAGGGCCGCGCTCGCAAATGGCTTCGGGTAGCGTCGGCAAGAAAGCGTCGAAAAGTAAACTTTTATATCCAACATTGACCAGATTTTCCGACGTGACATTTGCAGATTCAAATTGAGCTCTGAACCGGCTGAAATCAATTCCCGAAATATTGAGCTCTCTTAAAATTTCCTGTGCGACTTCCGCATTAAAAAGCACACCTTTAGCATCGGCGTTACATAGAACTGTCAGACCGTTACCGGCATCAGGGCCGCTGACGCAATGAATGTACAGACATCTGAATCCTTCATTGGCACCCTGATGAATCGCCAACTTGTTATCTCCCGCTTCCGCGACAAAAACCCCAAGCCCCATATCGCAGCCCATAAAATCCCGGCAGCCGAGATCTGTTCCGTACAACATCTGCACAGCGGCATCGTGCGATATAACTTTCGTTCCTGTAAGCGTTCGGTTGGCCTCGGTCAGATGATTTAAAAATCGTGAAACCGCACCGGCCGAACCCATGGCGCCGGCTGCAAAAGCCGGAAACATCAGCCGGCCACCTGGCACCTCAGTGCCATCATCAAAAAAACCGCTGACGTAATTTTTGTCGGTCAAATTTTTCTGATTGAAACTCATGCCGGCAAAATAATTTTCAGTTAATTTTTGAATGGGCGCTTTTTCGATCGCTTCGATAATATGTTCAAGTACAATAAAGCCGCCGCCCGAATAATGAAACTCACGCCCGGGCACGCAGATCACTTCGATTTCACTCAGCAAATCATGGCTGGTCGGCATGCTACCCTCGAGCGGATAGCCTTTTACATAGTGCATATTCAGGGCCGAGTGATTCATTAAATGCCGCAGGCTTACTTTGTCAGAATTCAGCCGAAAGGCCGAATCGGTTTTACTGAGTAAAAGATTTACCGAGGTATCAATAGAGATTTCACGCTTTGAAAAATAGTCGAGCGCAAAGCCCGAAGCAAAAGTTTTGCTGAGTGATGCCAGTTGAAACCAGTCTGATTTTTTACAATTCCCGAAGCCGAGTTCCTGCACTTCACCCGCTACACTGATCCCCAAACTGACGGCATTTATACCGTGGCGCTGCCTCAGAGTTTCAATTTTTTCAACAAGTAAGTTTATCGGTTTTGCATGAAATCTTTTCAGAGATATTTCATATAAGGCCAGTTGGGCATTTTCAAGTTCTTTGGCCTGCGAATTCTGTATCCTTGCCTCGAGCGCCGCTAAAAGGTCAGTGCCCGATTTATTTTTGGCAGAAATTAAAAACTTCATGCCGAATTTTTTTAGGTAATCACCGCCAAGGGTATTCAGCCGGTGTTTAAGTTCGTCGCTTTCGCTGAAGACCAGCGCCTGTTCATTTTTAGCAAAACTATCAAGACCGGTTTTGGCCTCGCCGATATTACCGTGAAAATGTGCCGCTTCATTGATCTGCGGCTTCAAAAAATTAAGAATAAACGTTTCGGCCTGCCCGAGATCCAGCGCCAGGTTCTTTGCCATTGAGGCCGCAAAATCCTTGCAACCGCAGATTTCAAAATAATACATGAATCTTTCGATATAAGGATCAAGCCGAAACTTTAGCGGTTCAATTGAATTGATCCTTTTCAGCGGCTCTGCACTTTCACGAATGCTTTCAATTGTAAAAGGCAGAAGCAATTCGGTGGCAAATTCAACCGGTTTTTTCGCCGTCATCAACTGAATCATTAATTGCAAAGCGACAGGATACCATTTTTCGGTTTCTGGCGTCCATTTAACCTGCACTATTTTTTTAGCGTCAGAAAGGTCTTTTCGGATAAAGTGGAATTCTTCAAATGCGATCTGCAGAAAGTCTTCAACAGAAAATCTACTGTAGCGGATTTCATGCCACACTTCCCAGCGCGATCTTTCTGCCGTAGCCAGATCATCCATGACCCTGACGGCAACGCCGTGAACATGCGCCGGAAGTGCTACGCAGCCATTTCCGCAGAGCCAATCGGTCAGATACTGGAGCGACTGAAAAACATTATACCGAATTTCTTCCGGATCGTTATTGGCAATAAAATCCGAAGCTTTGATATCGGCAACCAGCAATGATCGTACATATTGAGGATCGCTTTTATCAAGACCGGTGATATCCGGGTTGTTAATAAAGTCGAGCACTTCGTGGTGAAATTTTTTGTGAAGCAGCGCCTTAACCAGCTCAGTCAGTTTTTCAGGCTGGCCATCCGAATGAAACTTCCAGGCTTCCACCAACGCAAGCCCCAGCCTGACAAAGTCCGGATGTGCAACCCAGAAACCCGTCAGATTTCTTTTCATCTGGGTAATGACATCTTTGATATAGCCTTTGATCGTAACCTGAAAAGATTCTGAAAACATATCCGTGTCGAGCGGCAATATGCCATACATTCCGCCCACTTTAATGCCCCCGCGGGAACCCACCACATCGGAAAGCAGATTATGCGACGCTTTGATGTACTTGATGACGATGTCGGGATCGGCTTTAACAGGTATGCGATAATTGCCGTCTTCTTTGAAGAGCCGTGCAGTTGAAGCCAGGTAATCGTGCCAGCCTAATGATGCCCCCACAAAATACGGGCTTAATTCGTCTATGATTTCGTGCGTGCGCAAAATCGCCCGTGGATTTTCAAGGACGATCATTAATCTTACACTGCCCAGCTGATAATCATGATGCTGCAGTTTGATTTTGGCTTCAGCCAATGAAACCATTTTGTGAATGTAACGGGCCTCTTCTTCATTTTCGATTTTCGGCACGTAAAAAACCAAGGCTTTCGGGTTGTGCCAGTTCCGGAACAGATGCAGACCGAAATCATATAGATGCAATGGGAGCGGACTTTTTTTATAAAACAGAAAGGTACACGGCAGCGCAAGCCCCGGAAATCTTTTAATCGGGATCGATAAATGATCTGCCGCGAGTGAATAATTTTTGCTGCCTTCCGAAAATGAAAGTTCACCGTCAAAACAGGCGGATAAATTCACGGCCGAACTGACCAGATCCGAACGCAACGGGGTTTTTGAATCTTCATCGTCAGCTCCCCATTTCGGCGCGCTGCTAGAGGTCTGCAGCAATTCACCAACGATCGGGGGTTCGTCTTTCAATTTTCGGTGATAGGTATTCATGGCGTTAATCGCCATTTTTGCGCTGCCGGGCGGCCCGAATAAAGTCACGTGCGGACCTTTTAAAAATTCGGGAATTGCGGCTATCGGTTTATCGGCGCGTGTTTCGCAATATTCAGCTGAATGGGGCCCGATAACAATACGACCGGTGTTATCCTGTAGCCCGATAACCGTTTTGTATTCAGGATCAAGAAAATCCCGCTCAAAGTTTGTGTTAAATTCGAAACAGGCTTTAACTCTTTCATCTAAAAATTTTCGGTCAACTGTGCGCTGCTTTAAAACTTTTTTCAGGTCAGGTTCGAGATCGGTATAAAGGTCGGTCAGAAAATGCATAGCCGCCCGGCTTTCCAGGCCTCCGCTGCTGCCGACTTCAAGTAAATCCGGCACGCTAGCAACCGGCGTAGCCTCCTTCAACAGAAAATCCGCCAGCTGCTCAGAGATGTAATCCTGATAGTACGGAATTTCAAATTTCATTAACTGCCTCGGTATGTGCTATAGCCAAACGGATTCAGCAAAAGTGGGATGTGATATTTCCGGTCGAGATCTTCGATTTTAAAAACCACCGGCACGACTACAAAAAACGGTGTGATTTTATTTCTGAGAAAATAGTCTTCGACGGCAAACTTCAAGCGATAAACGCCACGTGCTGGTGCACATTTAAAAACTATGCGCCCGTCGGAGTCGGTTTTTTCAGCGCCCAGAAGTTGCCACTGATTATTTTCATATTTCGCGAGCTCAACCATGACCTCTTTTGCCGTTACGCCGAGACTGGTGTCGAGAATATGAGTGCTTATCACTTCAGTAAGCCAAGCCCAGCTGAATCGCAAGTGAGGCCCGCGAGCCCGCAAGGTTCGGAGACTCAATTGTCAGATAGAGGCTATCCACCCTGAGTGAATTACGGTAATCCAGCCGAACCTGATACTGACGGCCTCTTTCAATTGTGCCCACAAGGTAATTCAGGTCAATCATCTGGCCATTTGCAAGTCTTGCAGAAGCCGCATTGATTCTGACGTGATTGTCGAAGGCGGCTAAATAGACTTCATTTACAAATTCGCCGCGCACATCCATGCGAACATCAATGGCAATAAATTTCTGGGCCTGAACCGTGCCCATGTCCCACCAACGAACGGTTCTGCCCGGCCCGTAAATATCATTGTAGCCCGGGGGTTGCGGATATCCCGGCTGTCCCGGTTGGTCTGGCCGTGGGAAATTCCCAGCAAAAGCCGATGTGGCAAAGCTAACAGCTATGAAAAGTAACAGGAATCCGATCTTTTTATTCATTTTGTCTCCTTAATGAAACAATGTTGGTTTTAATTTTCTGAGTCAAAGGCGTTACCAAGGTTTCAGAGCAATCAGGGTGCCATTGGTTGCCGGGCAAATTGTCACTGCCTGATAGTCGGTAAAGCCTTAAGTCTGGTTATAGCATAGTACTCTTTAAACTAACAAGTTAAGACGCTAAAATAAATATTGCGGAGGATACTGCTGTGAACTATTGGTTACTTTCTTTAAGTCTTCTTAACGTGCTGTTACTCGCCTATATCGGATTCAGTGAACTGACAAAAAGCAAATCGAAAGTCGAAGACAATCGTCTGACTAAGGGCCTTCAGTTGCTACAGAATAAAATCTCAATTTTACAGGATCTTTCCGACAAAACCGACGAGCAAGTCAGAAAATGGGTCCATGTGATCGATCAGAAAGCGTCCGAAGTACAGGGGCAATTATTGCAGTCGGATGATAAAATCCTGCAAATCGAAAACGCCTTGAATAAAGCGCTCGATGTCTCCAAAATATTCTATGAACAGGTGCCGCATGCCGAAATGACTGAGCGCCAAAAAACCAGTAAATATGTGCAGGCCGCAAAACTGGCAAATCAGGGCTTCACTGTTGATCAGATATGTCAGAAAATAGATCTGTCTTCGGCCGAAATCGAAATGATCACAAAAATGAACCGTGAAGAACTGCAGTTTGCCGAAGAGCGGTTGCCGGCCTGGGTTGAAGCTGCAAGTAACGATGCCGGCGCCAATACCAATATGAACATCGGCACTTATCGTGCCCAGGAACTTACCGACTTTACCGCCCAGATGAATCAACTTAAAAAAATGAGCACCATGGTTTCTGAAACCGCTTTCGACATGAATAAGCCCGACATGACGTCCATGAATCAGATCAAGCAGGATTTCACCACTGCCGTTACCGACACTTTAACCCATAACCTTGCGCAGAATTCTACTCAGATTCCTCAGACGTTTCTGGAAGATATCAAAGAAAAGGCCATCACCAAAACCGAAACGGGCAAAATTGTTAAACCTTTTGAATTCAGAAAAATTGTTAAATAGTCACGGGCAAATCCCAATGACGGCAACTGCGCCCTTAGATGCCTTCACTCAATAATTTTCTAACTCGCTGAATAGCTTCATTCATTCGCTCAGTGCCGATTGCAAAACTGAGACGCATAAAACCCGGATTGCCGAACTCTTCGCCCGGTACAGTCGCCACGAATATTTTTTCGAGCAACACCTGGCAGAATTCCTTTGAGGTCGTAACTTTTACACCCGCGTAGGATTTGCCCAGAACTTTTCGAACGTCGACCCAAAGGTAAAAAGCGCCATCCGGCTCGTAAACTTTAAATTGGGGAATCGTTTTGAATTCATTCAGCGCCGACTTTAACCGCTGTTTCAGCGTAACATTGGTTTCTTTAATATTGGCTTCACAATTTGTCAGCGCCTGAACTGCCGCATGTTGCGAAATACTTGAAGGTGCTCCGGTTGATTGCGAAGCATAGTCGCCGATGGCTTGAATAACCCGCTGTGGCCCCAACGCCCACCCGATTCTCCAACCGGTCATTGAATACGCCTTCGAGCCTCCGTTGATGACTATGGTGCGGTCTTTCAGGTCGGGCGCCACTTCCAGAATATGCGGCGCACAGTTCGAACCATCGAACATTAGCCGGTTGTACATGTCGTCGCTGATGACCACTATCCGCGGGTACTTCCGGATAACTTCAGCAATTTCCGTTAATTCCTGTTTTGAATAAACAAATCCGGTAGGATTCGAGGGCGAACAAAACAAAAAAGCTTTTGTTTTAGGTGTAATGTGTTTTTTAAGCAGCTCGGCCGTTATTTTAAAATTTGTTTCTTCCGTGCAGGTTACCAGCACGGGTTTCCCGTCGGCCAGTTCAACCATTGTCGGATAACTAACCCAGTACGGGGAGTGAATGATAACTTCGTCCTGCGGATCACATAGTATCTGCAAAGCCGCAAAAATTGAAAACTTAGCGCCGCTGGTAACGGCAATTTCATTTACCGCGTAGGTGAGGCCAAGATCGGTTTGAATTCGTGCGGCAATAGCTTTGCGAAGTTCAATTGTGCCATTTGCTGCCGTATATTTTGTAATGCCTTTGCGAATGGCTTCAATTCCCGCTTCGCTTGCGGCCGGATAAGTGGGCCAGTCGGGCTCGCCGACAGTCAATGAAATAACATCGTGCCCCTGGGCCTGCAGCTCTTTGGCCTTTGCCACCAGAAATAATGTGGGTGATGTTTTCAGATTTTTCGCGCGTTCAGATAACATAATTAACCTCGTAACTTTTTTTGTAGATCTTTCTCAACAAAATCGGGCACCAGGCCCTTGAGTTTACCGCCATTCCGAGCAACCTCTTTAACTCCGCGAGAGGAAATAAAATAATATTCTGGGCGGGAAAAAACCATAAAAGTTTCGATATCGGGCGCCAGTCTGCGGTTCATACTGGCCAGAGTGCCTTCATATTCGAAATCAGCGACGGCTCTCAGACCACGCACGATAACATGGGCTTTCTTCTTTTTCATGTATTCGACAGTCAGCCCCTGAAAGGTATCGACTTCGATTTTTTTATTGGCTTTGGTGGCCTTCTTCAGAAAATTCATTCGTTCTTCGGCATCAAAAAGATATTTCTTCTCGTTCGATTCCGTCACCAGAATAATAACATGGTCGAAAATATGCGAAATACGTTCGATGATATCAAGATGGCCGGTCGTAATGGGATCAAAACTTCCGGGGTAAACTGCTATT